>CBEWFH010000123.1:0-4642 GCA_965555895.1 uncultured Simkaniaceae bacterium | reverse complement strand
AACCTTTTTCAAGGTTTCATCCTCTTTAGAGAGCTTCTTTAGTTCTCCTCCCATTTTAATAAGAGCAATATTTTGCGATAAAAGTGTTGATTTCCATGGGAGAACCCTTTGGTAAAAATGATACTCCTGCCGTTCTACCTTTGAGGTTACCGTCATATCTAGAGCCATAAGTCCGATTGGCAAACAGAAAAGGATCTTTACCAGCCCTTTGTGAGTCATTTTCATTGGCTTTTTTGTAACAAGTTTACCCGTAAGGCCATAGAGTATGGTAGCAAAAAGAGGAATCAAAAAGGGCGTTGCTACAAAGATAAAGATCCAAGTACTAATACTAATCCCTGTTAGATGTAAGAGTTCAATAAAGTTGTCAAAACTTTCGCTAAAAACCCAATTGAAGCCGTAATAAACCGAGATATCCATAAAACGGACGAGGATAAAGTCGACATAGTGCAGGGTGAAAAACAAGAAACATAAACTGATAAACGCATAATACACACCCTTATGGAGATATGTCTTAATAACATTTCCCACAAAAACCAAAATCAAAACCTCTAAGAGACTTTGAAGTAGTGCATAAGTTAAAAAGTAAATCGGTGAGAGTGTCCATGCTTTTTCAAGTGAAACAACATGGTAAATATTCATAGCAAACATGCCAAAAAGCAAAAGAGCAAAGTAGTAGGGATTAACGAGTATTGCGCGATGCCAGAATGATTTGGAAGACTTTCCCCCTTCCATTTTTTATACCCCGAACGTTGCTGTTAGCCTTATGCCCTCTTTCTGACAAAATAAATGCGGGTTGTCAATTGCTTTTTATTCAAAGTAACCTATGTTAGTTAGTATAAAGCTCGAAAAATCTCAAAAAAAGATTTAACGCCAGGGGTGTACCTAGAACTCACAAAACAAAATTATTCTAAAAGATTAAAAATGAAAGAATTAAAGAAATTCTTCCCGTACTACCCTTTTGTGAGAAGCACTTTCAAGTCCTTTACTTTGCTAATTTTTGTAGTTATTATTGCAACACTTTTAAGGAACAAGGAGCTATCCCCATGCTCGAGAGAAAGCTTCCAACTAATCCAGTTAAAACCTGCGCAAGCTCTTTTCCACCTATTCCTGTTTCTTTAGAACATGAGATCTCCATTGGATTGATGAGTCTTTTAGAGCTCCTCCCTCCACCAGAGCTTTCTAAAGTGATCAACTATCTCAAAGCAAAACAACTTTCTGACCACCTAATGGATGAAGCGGTTGATGTTCTCTTTGATACTCTATTAGAGTATCCGAAAAAGCACTCTCCTACACAAAAAATCAGTAGTGACCAGTGCATTAAACTGACAACTGAGATTCTTTTTTACTGTAGGAAGCGATATCAAGCATATAATCGGAATGTCGATACCTTTTTTAAAGGAAATGAGTTTCAAGGTGCGCAAACAGACCCAAACATTCGAAAGGATTTTTTTGCGAAAACCGCTGCTATGATTAAAACTGAGAAAGGGAAAAGGTTTAAAGACTTGATCCATTTAAGAGACTCCATAAAGAAGTGGTTTACTGCCCCCCTTATTGCTTGTTTTGAAGACTCTGGTTTTTTATTCAGCACTCTTGATGGAAGTATAAAGTTTATCTCCCACTGCTCAGACAAAGGAACTCATGTTGCTGGAGGATGTGGAATCGTTGTTGAAGACCTAGAGGCTCAATTTTCTACATGGCTTGGATATTTTCATAAAGGAATTAAGATTCCTCTAAACTTTGAAAAATTAGGGATTGAGGGCTCAGAAGATCCTAAGGAGGTTGCCGCTTCACTTCTATACCCACCCAAGACTGAGCACCCATTTAGTGATTCTATCTTTCAACTCCTTCAAGGAATCTCATATGAAAATGTTTCCTTGTTTAATGAGGTAAAGGAGCAAGTCTCTGATTGGAATTTCATAGACCCAATAGGAAGAAGCCTTGTTCACCATGCTACAAAATGTGAAAACACTTACTTTCTAAGAGAACTTATCGAAAAAGGGTGCGATATCAGCGCTGGAGACTCTCAAGGTTTCACCCCGATCCATTATGCTGCAATGGAGGGTTCTTTGGCTGCGTAAACCTATTAGCCCTTACCAATCCAAACCTTCTAGAAAAAAAAGCTCAAGATGGAGAAACTCCTCTTTTCTGTGCAGTGCAGAAAAAACAAGTTGAGGCTATCCAAACGCTCCTAAAAATAGGGGCCAACCCTAACTGCACTCTGGTCAACGATCTGAGTGCTCTTTTATGGACCATACAAGGAAAAAATGAATCTATTGCCCTTGAGCTCCTTAAACACTCTGAAATTGACTTCGACTACCGTGGTATTGAAAATACAACGGCCATTGAGCTCGCTGTAGAAATGGAGCTTCCAAATGTTTTGACGCAGATTATTCACTTAGGTGGAGATGTTAACAGGAAACGTCATGGAAAAACTCCCCTTCATACAGCAATAGAGTTTGACTACTTATCTGGAATGAAAATTCTGATGAATGCCGATGGAATCAATCCTTACCTATCAACTTCAAGTGGAGAGTCGACTCTTTCATTTGCAAAACGATTTGGAAACCAAGAAATTATCTCTTTTCTTGCTTCACAAAATGTGAGATAGCCCTTTAGAATACCAATTCCAAAAAATAAAGTCATAAATATAACTTGATTTTTTCGGCTAAAATTGGGCTTTCGATTACGCTAACCAACATGTGGTTAGACTTATCTCCAAGCTCAATTTTCTCTCGAAACTCTCTGTGCTAATTTTGGACTTTATTTTTTGGGATTGGTATAAGTATTTTTATGAAGCTCGAAGAATTTATCCAACTCTCCGGCCCCCTCTTTGAGTTGGTCCAGCAAAGCGGAATCTACTCAGATGGAAAGACTTTTGTCGATTCCACTCCAAATTCCGATCCCAGCGAAATTCTCAAAGCGTTTGAAAAGGAGCGGGATAACCCTTCTTTTGATCTCAAAGCTTTTGTCGAAACTCACTTCACCCTTCCTCCAGAAATTGAAGATAAAATCCCTAAAGCATCCACCATGAAAGAATATATCGAGAAGATGTGGCCCGTTCTCTACAAAGAGATGAAAGCTCCTTCCAAATGGAGCACCCTCATCTCTCTTCCAAAATCCCACATCGTTCCCGGTGGACGCTTCCGAGAATGTTTTTATTGGGATAGTTATTTTACCGCCCTTGGTCTACCCATCCCTATTATTAAAGATATGGCAACAAACTTTGCCTACCTCATCGACCTTCTTGGGTATATCCCTAACGGCAACCGTATCTATTTCGCCTCCCGCTCGCAACCCCCCTACTTCTCCTTCCTCCTTAAACTTCTCTATGATCGTGGAGAAGAATCTTTTGCTAAAAGTTTCCTCCCTCATCTAGAAAAAGAGTACCTCTATTGGATGAATCATCAAACGCCCCTTAATAGTTACTTCGATAAGCTCAACATCGCCCGCCCCGAAGCTTTCAAGCGGGAAACAGAACTTGTCAAGGAAGCAAGCAACCCTCAATTTTTCCAATCCCTCCGTGCAGCCTGCGCCTCAGGCTGGGACTTTAGCTCTCGCTGGCTCGAAGACCAAAAATCTTTCGCTACCGTTCAAACCCTTGATCTCCTTCCCGTCGATCTCAACTCCCTCCTTTTCCATCTTGAAGAAACCCTCTACCTTTTCTCAAACAACCCCGATTACAAAAGCGCTGCCAACAAACGGAAAGAAGCGATCCAAAACCTCTTCTGGCACAATGACTTTTTCTATGATATCCATCTAGAATCCAAAGAGCCGACCCTCTCAAAATCCCTTGCCGCAGCTACCCCCCTTTTCGTACAGGCAGCCACCAAAAAACAGGCCGATAGCGTCGCAAATCAACTCGAAAAAGAGTTTCTCCTTCCAGGAGGATTCGTCACTTCTCTTACAGAAGGGAAGCACCAATGGGATATGCCTAACGGTTGGGCACCCCTTGAATGGATCACTATTAAAGGACTCCTGAACTATGGCCATACTAACCTAGCCCACGAGGGTGCCCGCCGCTGGCTCGACCTAAATGAAAAACTCTTTGCTGAAAAGGGGACCCTTCTTGAAAAATATAACGTCCGCGACTGTACTGCGAACGTTGTCCGCGGAGAATATGCGCCGCAACAAGGGTTCGGATGGACCAATGGTGTCGCCATAGCCCTAATAGAAATCCTACGGAACTAATTATAGAATAAATGATTCAAAAAGCACTTTGCTAGATTATCAAATCATGAATAGACTTGTTGCGATTTAAATCTTTAGGGCTTTCTGATAAAGTTTTTCGAATAGATGTAGAGGCGAGCAGATGATTGAAGGACTTTTAAAACGAGCTAAACGTGAAGAACGAACCATGAGAGCCTTAAGCAGGAGTGAGTATTCGTCAATTTAATGAGTTGGTTATTTTCTTCGAACAACCACTTTTCTATGCCGCAAATAAAAAGAAGAGGGTACGCGGTATTGGAGGAGGACGCAAAGGAATATTGGGAAAGATTGAGGCAAAAGTTTTTTTTATCTTGTTTTTATCTAAAAGTCTATCCTACCTATGATCTGGCAGCTATGTTTTTTTAAGCCGATTGGGGGTAACCGTGTCGCTATATAAAAGTGTTCTTTCCTATTTTAGAAAGGGGACTGGGACATA
>CBEWFH010000122.1:0-4681 GCA_965555895.1 uncultured Simkaniaceae bacterium | reverse complement strand
ACATGCCGCATTATTTAGAGTTTAACTAGCTACCCCCCGCGAACCTACCAGTGCCTAGAATAATCTTGTTGGGCATAAATATAGATTATCTTTATAATAGAGCAGATATACCCAAAGGAAATTTCAACAATGTACTCCCCAGAAAAGATTCGTAATATTGCAATTATTGCCCATATTGACCATGGAAAAACCACCCTTCTAGATTGTTTGCTTGGACAAGCAGAAGTCTTTCGTGAAAATGAAAAGATCCCAGAGAGAGCAATGGACTCTAATGAACAGGAAAAAGAGCGGGGTATCACCATTTATGCAAAGCATACGAGTCTTTTTATCAATGAGTACAAGATTAACGTGATCGATACCCCAGGACATGCCGACTTCTCAGGAGAAGTAGAGCGGGTCCTTGGGATGGTCAACTCAGTTCTCCTCATCGTTGATGCAGGAGAGGGGCCAATGCCTCAAACGCGCTTTGTCCTCTCTCAGTCTCTGAAGATGGGACTTTGCCCGATTGTTATATTCAATAAAATTGATAAACCACACGCCGACCCGGAGAGAGCTCTCAATAAAACCTTTGATCTCTTTGTTGAACTTGGAGCAAATGATGAGCAACTAGACTTTGTCTATTGTTACACATCTGCCATTGGGGGATATGCCTTCATGAACGAAGGAGATCCTAGAGAGAATATGCGCCCTCTTTTTGATCTGATTATCGATAAAGTTCCCCACCCCCCAGGTAACAAAGAAGTTCCCTTTTTGATGCAAGCCAGCACAATCTCACATAGTGATTTCTTGGGTAGGCAAGCAACAGGGCGGATATTAGAAGGGATTATTAAGAAGGGTGCCTCTTTTACCTTAGTTGAGAAAAGTGGCCACCCTACGCAACATAAAGTAACCCGGATCGATGGGTATCATGGTCTTAAAAAAGTGGAGCTTGAAGAAGCTGGAGTGGGTGATATCGTGAGCATTTCAGGTGCCTCGGAAGTAATGATTGGTGATACCCTTTGCGATCCCGGTCATGTCCATCAACTCCCCTTAGTCGAAATGGGAGAGCCAACTCTATCTGTAGAAATTTCGGTTAACGCAGGTCCTTTTGTTGGGCGAGATGGAAAAAATGTGACGATGAATAAAATCCGTGAACGCCTCCTCCACGAGAAAAAATCAAATATCTCTCTAAACGTTGAAGAAGTTGAAGAGCGCGAGGATGCCATCCGTGTTGCAGGAAGGGGAGAACTCCATCTTTCGATCCTCATCGAAGCGATGCGTCGCGAAGGGTATGAATTTTTAGTTTCTAAACCCCGCGTTATTTTCAAAGAGAATAAAGAAGAGCCAATTGAGCATACCCATATCGAAATTCCCGATGAGTTTTCAGGAATTGTGATCGAAGAGCTCAACCGCCGTAAGGGTGAGATGAGGAACTTCCACACCAATGAACATAACATCACAACGATTGAGTTTTCCCTTCCTACAAGGGGACTAATTGGTTACCGGAATGAGTTCCTCACTGTGACCCGAGGTCTTGGAATCCTTACCTCAGTCTTTGACACTTATGGCCCCTACCGTGGAGAAATTGCTGGGCGGAAAAATGGTGCATTGATCTCTATGAGTCAAGGAAAGGTTACCGGTTATGCTTGCTTTAGCCTTCAAAGCCGGGGGACTATCTTTGTCAAGCCGGGTGATGATGTTTATGAAGGGATGGTAATAGGTGAAAATAATCGCGATAATGACCTAGTTGTCAATATTACAAGGGAAAAGCAACTCACCAACGTCCGGGCTTCTGGGACAGATGAAAGCCTTATCCTGACACCTCCGAAAGTACTAACTTTGGAGCAAGCGATAGACTTCATTCAAGATGATGAATATGTTGAAGTTACCCCTCTCAACACCCGACTTCGGAAAAAAGCACTTTCTGAAAGTCAGCGAAAATCCTCTCGTAAATAATAGATTAATCTATTACTTTAGGCCGAAATGAAATGATAGAGGCTTAAGAGATGGTTTTTCAGGGGTTTGAAGAGGAGACGACTTTCCCATTATTTCTATGCAATAGGATGCAGTGATATTGGACAAGTTGCAATTATAGATCCCCGTTATGATGTCGATATCTATCTCAAGTTCGCCGAAGAAAATCAGCTTGTCATTTCCCATGTTTTTGAAACACATATTCATGCCGACTATGCTTCGGGGGCCCATCATTTAGCGGCCCGCACGGGTTCTACCCTAGTCCTTTCAGGATATGACAAAGGGGCAAAGTAATTATTCCATCTGAAGAACTCCACCTCATTGCTATTCATAAAATCAGATTTTAAGAAGAAGTCACTTCCAAAAGTTGCTAGTGAAATTAAGAAAACAAAGGCAAGGCCAGAGAGCCAAATCATCTGCCAAACTGGCTCGCCCAGTTTTCCATGCTGTTTTGAATCGTTATACTGTGCGACAAAAACTTCTGCCATAGCCGCAAGTGTGACCCACATAAAGTTCTCAGCCCAGAAAAGTGTTCCTGCGCTAGTTGCAGCACTGAGCGCATCTGTCGAATAATAAGAAAGGAAGAGGCGATCGACAAACATCATCGCCAACCATAGAGAAAAGAGATCATAAGAGCATGAGGAAACCTTCCAAAGTTGCCTCAGCGATCCGTTACGGATTTCTTGTAGACATCGTATTAACCAATAAAAAAAATAATTAAAATTTATATAAAAAAGTATCGTTCAGAATCTGAACATGGCCACCACAGAGGGCGTTAAGAGTGGGTTAACCCCAGGAAACAACGATTTTCATAGCTTGAATTCTGTGTTTAAAAAAGCCATTATGCCTGAGGGATGATAAAACTAGAAAGGAAAATATTTTTCTCTTGGAAATTTATTGATAGATTGGGTATATTTGAAGACTGATTTCCACGTATGTGGGGGCTTAGCTCAGTTGGTAGAGTGTCTGATTTGCATTCAGAAGGCCAGGAGTTCGACTCTCCTAGCCTCCATAGTTTTAAAATTCGCGGTTATAGCTCAGTTGGTTAGAGCGCAACACTGATAATGTTGAGGCCCCAAGTTCAAGTCTTGGTAGCCGCATCCTTTACAGATACGCAAAATATTTTAGTTTAAAGAGATGTTTTAGGTTGTTTCAGCAAGGGGCTTCTTCTCACCCTTTAAAATATATCCCTGCTTGAGTTCTGCCTGGTAAACGATAAAGAGTCCTAGCGATACAACCGAGGTCGAGAGGAGAATTTGCCATGATGGGGCTTCCCCCAGGAGAATCCAACTGTTGAGTGAGGCAAAGATGGGGCTAAGGAGTCCCATAAAGGATAAGAATGTCGCAGTATATTTCTTGAGCATGAACCCATAAAGATTATAGCAAAGGATATTTGAGATGAGGATCATAGTAACAATCCCTACTATAAAGGGAGTCATATATCCTGTTGCAACGGGGATAGGGTTCCAGTTATCGACAAAGAAAGAATGGAAAAAGGCAATAGATCCCCCAATTAACATGCTATAACCATTCGCATACATTGGAGAAAGGGTATGTTTTTTAACGATAATACGGAGAAGTACCCAGCCGTAGACAGAGAAGAGAGCAGCTCCCATAATCGCTAGCTCCGGCCAAGAGAAAAAGCTAAAGGCCTTCAAGAGTTCTTCATCTCCAGTTTGCAACCTGAGAACGGGGATAAATCCAGCAAATCCAATAAGCATCCCAAAAAACTTCTTCTTGTTCATCTTTTCCCCGAAATGGATGTAGGAGAAAATCGCTGCAAAGAATGGGGAAAGGCTATAGATAAAACAGGTTTTAGCTGCGGTGAGGTGCTGCAACCCCCAAAATTCCAAGATATTTGTCAGATAGATGCTAAAGACGGAGAGTGCTAAAATGGGAAGAATCTGTTTTTTTTCAATTTTTAAGCTCCTTCGGTTCTTAATAAAAAGCCAACCCAGGAGAATGAGACCCGCAAAGAACATCCGAAAACCTGTTAAGAATATCGGAGGGCTATTTTCAAGAGCCATTTTTCCAAGTGAAAAAATACTTGACCAGGCAGCATACATAAAAATTACGAGAAAAATTGACATAGTAAGAAATCTTCCAAAATTAGTAGTTTTGGGGAATATTATCAGGTAGAGAATATTGCGTCAAAGAATCCGAAGATTCCTAAGGCAACATCAGTGGCGGCCCCTGTAAGAGCTCCTTTAACAAGTTTAAATTTTGAAGATTTTGAAACTCGATCCCGTGGGTGGGTAGCTCCTTCGTCATAGTGGAACTTTATTTTACCGGCTTAAAGAGTCTTCTCTCTTTGATGTAGTTACTATCAAGACCAAATTCTTTTTTTACATAGGCCCTTTCGAGGTAGCTGATCCGCTTTTCCCCTCTCTGCCAGTTAAAGATACTGGTTAAGAATTTAAGGACAAATAAAGTGACGGCGACATGGGTTGGCTGTTTTCCTTCTCGCTTATAGCGGTCAGGAACCATCCGAAGGGCGATGTAATTTTTCTTCACCCCATTTCCTCCCCACTCAAAACCTACAAGCTGGGAGAATTGCTGAGCTCTTCCAACGGTACCTTCTGCTGAGCGAGAAACGCGAGTTACTTGATGGCAACTCATCATGTTTGACATGAAGAGCTCTTTATAAATGGGATCAGATAAAATTGAATGAGGGGGGTGTTCTTCATTAGGTATCTTTTTACAATTCATCCATTGATGTGTTGCCATT
>CBEWFH010000121.1:0-4692 GCA_965555895.1 uncultured Simkaniaceae bacterium | reverse complement strand
GATAATACCCGCTTCTTGTCACCCCAAAGACTTGGGACATTTTCCCTATGGGAAATTGCCTTCTCAACTTCTTCATAGCTCTGTATTTGCCTATAAAGATATCGATGATCCCTTGATGTGGTGTTCCCCTATTTTTTGGACAGGTTTTTGTCTTAATTTTTTTTGCTCCGTCAGCATATCTGTCATTTTCACCGGTCCCCATTCTTCGGTGAAGGGACACGGATGAAAACGCAGCAAAGAAAAAATCAATCGTGATATTCAGAGTTATAATCAATTGTAATTAGTGTAGTCTTCTTCCCATGTTTTGTCTTCATTGTTTCAGAATGAAGAGCAGGATTATCCACATGGAGTGGACCTTCCTTTCGGATCATTTCATGAAGGGTCTTATTTCTTAAGTGTTGGCCATGGATTTTATCGATGAGATCTTTTGTCTGTTGATAGAGGAGGAGCGTTTCTCCCTCCAGATCAACAAATGGATCAAGGACCTCTTCTAAGGTACTTCCTTCTATATTTGATGGAAGTTGGTCAAAGAGCTTTCGGGTTAAAAACCCTCGCCTTTTCGTGAGCTCTTTTAACTTATGAACAAGTTGATTGCATTCAATGTAAAGCCGCTGTTTCAGCTCGATATCCCCGATTAATAGGGTATATCCCTGTTGATTCATATTCCCCAGGATCTCTTGTCTTAGTATAATCTCCTTGGATAAAGCAATTTGCAATTCTTCTTGCAGCTTTGACCACTCTGTCATAACTTCCTCCGATATAACTTCTTTGTTGCAAGATCTATGCCAAGGAGGTTAACCTTTTAACTCACCTTACGCAATCGGTGAGAAGGATAAATGGATATAGATGGAACAGGCAAAATTTTCCCGAGTTCAATCCTTTAACCCTGAAGAGCTAAGAAAATGGTTTTTCTGGGCTCGCCGTCCCCTTCCTTGGAGGGAAAATCCTTCCCCTTACGAGGTCTGGGTCTCTGAGGTGATGCTTCAACAGACCCAAGTCGGTGTTGTCATCCCCTATTTCAAACGGTGGATGACCCTCTTCCCGACTATTCCTGCCTTGGCAGCCGCTCCCATTGAAAAGGTGATTAAGGTCTGGGAGGGGCTTGGATATTACTCTCGAGCACGGAACCTTCATAAAGGGGCAGAGTTTTTGACTAAATATTATGATGGAGAACTTCCTAACTCCAGAGAAGCCCTCAAAAAGGTTAAAGGACTTGGTCCCTATACGATAGGGGCGATATTAAGCTTTGCTTTTAAAAATAAAGCCCCGGCAGTCGATGGGAATGTCCTCCGTGTTTTATCCCGCTTCTTTGCAATTAAGGAGCCCATTGATAAATCGAAAACTCAAAAAGAGATTCGAGAGCTTTGTTATGCTTTGTTACCCGAGAAAGAGCCATGGATAATCATGGAAGGGCTCATTGAACTAGGGGCTCTTGTTTGCCAAAAGAAGGCGAAATGCAAAGAATGCCCACTAAGCAAAAATTGTTTAGGGAAAAGTAAAGCTGATTTACTCCCTGTTAAATCCAAAGGGGAGAAAACCATTCATCTTTATCGAGATGTTGCGATCATATATTCAGGAAAAGAGCTTTTGCTTCGAAAAGGAGGGAAAGGAAAGGTTATGGCTGATCTCTGGGAGTTTCCTTATTTTGAACGAGGGGTTGATATTGGAGAGGTTTTGGAATTATCATTAATTTCCAAAGGGCCACTTAAAGAAGTCAGTCATAGCTTTACAAAATATAAGGCTTTTCTCTATCCTCACCTTTATCAAACTGAGAGGGTTGAGATTTCTGACTTTAAATGGATTTCTTTTGATGATGTTATTAAGATCCCTTTTTCATCTGGGCACCGTCGTATTCTTCTTTCCTTGAGGAATAATCAATTAATCTCTATTTAATAAGAAATGAACACATATTATTTTCAAATCCGAGACATGAACTGTTCCTCTTGCATTGCCAAGATTGAAAAGTACCTGAATGAAGAAGGAGGGGTGGTTGAAAGTTCTGTCAATTTTGCTACAGGTAGAGCTCGAGTAACAACGAGCAATGAGAGTCCTTCTCCTGAAAAGATAGCTCAGATTATTACCGATATGGGCTATAGGACAACACCTATTAAAGAGAATGAAACCCCAGATGAAATAGAAAAGAAAAGGATTAATTGGCTAACGGTCCGTACATTTGGATCTCTCATCCTTGCCCTTTCCCTTGTTATCCCCATGTTTGCAACATTCTTTGGAAAATCGTGGGAACTCTCTCTCTATTTCCAATTGATTATCGCAACCATTGTTCAATTCGGTGCGGGATATTCATTTTATTTAGCAACATATAAAGGGTTAAAATCTAAATCGGCAAATATGGATACACTGGTCGCCTTGGGAACAAGCGCTGCCTATTTTTACAGTTTATTTGCTGTTATTTTTGATTTTTCAAAATTTCTTTACTTTGAAACGAGTACTGTTTTGATTGCATTAATATTGCTTGGGCGATTTTTTGAGCATCGATCAAAACAAAATGCACAAGGGGGGATGAAGGCCCTCCTTAAAATGCAGGCAAAAAATGCTCGGGTAAAAAAAGGGGAAACGACAAAAGAAATACCTATCGATGAGGTTATCAAGGGAGATATTGTTTTAATCCGTCCTGGTGAGCGGATTCCTATTGATGGTGAAGTGATCGGAGGGTCTTCTCATGTCGACGAATCGATGTTAACAGGAGAAAGTATCCCCGTCCTTAAGGAACAAAAAAGGATGGCATTTGCTGGAACAGTGAATGGAGAAGGGAGCTTAGAAATCAAAGCGACCCGTTTAGGAAAAGAGACAAGTTTAGGGAATATTATCCGTCTTGTTCAAGAGGCCCAAGGTTCAAAAGCTCCCATTCAAAAACTTGCCGATAAAATTTCAGGGATTTTTGTTCCTATTGTTCTACTGATTTCAATCATCACTTTTTTTATCTGGGGACTTGCAATAAGTAACTGGACAGAAGGACTTCTTAGCGCTATTGCTGTCCTTGTGATTGCTTGTCCTTGCGCACTTGGGCTTGCTGTTCCAACAGTGATTATGGTTGCTTGTGCTCAAGGAGCTAAAGAGGGAGTTCTCGTTAAAAATGCTGAAGGGCTTGAGTGGGCAAATAAAGTTGATATTCTCATTGTTGATAAAACAGGGACGGTTACAGAGGGAAAGCTCTCTGTTACAGCTATTCACACCGAGCTAATCGAAGAAGAGTTTTTAAGGCTAGCTGTTTCTCTATCTAATCACTCAGATCATCCAGCATCCAGCGTCATTACAAATCATCATAAAGAACAAAAGATTGAGACAATATCAAACTTCAAATCCCATAGTGGGAGAGGTCTAACGGGAACGCTTAACGGAAAAAATCTCATTCTCGGCTCCCTCTCTTTTCTACAAGAAAGTGAGGTCGATATTGGGGCTTATAAGAAAGAGATAGATCAAGAAATTGGAATCGTTGTTCTTCTTGCTAATGAGAAGAAATGTGTTGGTTACCTTGTGCTATCCGATCGAATAAAAGAAGATACAAAAGAAGCCATTAAGGCTCTTCATGCTTTAGGAAAAAAGATTTTTCTCATAAGTGGAGACAGGAAAATTGTTGTTGAGAATGTTGGAAAAGAAATTGGTGTCGATGGATTTTTTGCAGAAGTTCTCCCTGAAGATAAAGCAAAGTATGTGAAAGAACTTCAAGCAAATAAAAGTGTTATTGGAATGGTTGGTGATGGGATTAACGATGCTCCTGCCCTCGCCTCAGCAGACGTGGGATTTGCCATAGCTGAAGGGACAGATGTTGCGATGGAAAGTGCCTCCATAGGACTTATGCGTAGTAATCTTTCGAATTTACTAACAGCACTTGAACTTTCGAAAAAAACATTTATCAAAATACGGCAAAATCTTTTTTTTGCATTTTTCTATAATTGTATCGGTATTCCTCTCGCTGCAGTGGGTTTATTAAACCCCATGATTGCGGGCGCCGCCATGGCCCTAAGCTCCATATCCGTTGTCCTAAATTCATTAACCCTTAGAAAAAAATTCTGATTTAGTTAGAATAGATTCTTTTTAGAAAATAAGTGGAATTACCATGAACGATGAATTCAATTTGCCAAAACGGATACTATTTGATTGGAAAAAATTAGCCTTATATGTCCTCCCTGTTGCTTTAATTGCAGGAGTTCTAGTTGCGAAATTGGGGACAAAGAAAGGACGGGCAGAAGGAGACTTTGTTTCTGCAACCGCAGCCTTTACCAAGTGGGACCAGATCTTAGATCAGACTTCTGATGAGTTTTCTAACCTGGAGAAGCTAGTAAGTAAACACCCAGAGCTTCATGCCCATTACGATGCTCCTATAGGACAAAATCTCTTAGCAGCAATAGCTCCCAAAAAAGCAGCTCCCTATATTGAACGGACTTTGAAGCGGACCAGCCAGCCCTACTATAGTGATTATGCTCGAACCTCACTGAAGATCAGTGAAGGAAGCTATGGTGAAGCTTTAGACGAAGCTCGTGTTCTCAAGGAAAAATTGATCTCAGACCCCACTTTTTGGGAGAAGGGTAAAGGTAGCTCTGCTCTATTTGCTTTCAATTTGATGAGGATTGCCACATTGAGTAGAGAGCTAAGTAACCGAGAGAGCGAACTCAAAGCTTGGAGAGAAATCAAACAGTATGGGGGATGGGAAAAAGGAAGTCAAAAATCAGA
>CBEWFH010000120.1:0-4711 GCA_965555895.1 uncultured Simkaniaceae bacterium | reverse complement strand
TCTCTGACCAGTTTCAATTTTTATCTATTTGTCGCACTTCGCGGTTGAAAGGGCGCCTTCTAACTATCTCTTCTTCAGTACTACTTGCATCACAAGGAAAAGCTCTCATTGCTAACAGACTCGCCGTTGCCCTTCTCCCCTCTTGCTTTGAATGCAAAACTTTCTAAGCTAAGCTAAAAAAAAGAAAGAAAAAAAAACTCCCAAAGCGGACAGACTATCCAAACATAAGGAAGGAAAATCTCACTTATATAAGTGAAGGAGGATACACCCCTTCCAATAGATCTTTTCAAAAGCTTAAAACGGGAGAGGAGATCCAAAAAGCAACAACCCCTAATCTTCTCATCCATGTTCCAGTTGATTACAAAGGTGATAATAAAACTTTTGTCTTTATTCAAGATAAAGACTGCGTAAATGCTGCTGCAGAAGCGGTAAGACAAGGCCATAAAACAGCAATCGTTAACTTTGCGAGCACGCAAGAATTTGGGGGTGGTTTTACCGAAGAAAAAAAAAGGTCTCAAGAAGAAGAAATTTGTTACCGCTCCACTCTTGGAGGACTTTCTCAGCAGCAAATTGTTGACACTAGATATGAGCTTGGCCTTGCAGAAATAACTGGACAATTAGGTGACTGGAGCTCAGATATTCCCAACAATGTTTTATTAACACCTGGAGTCCAAGTTTTCCGCGATGATCACTATTATCTTTTGGATAACCCTTTTGAAATTGGAGTGATTAGTTGCGCGGCACTCGTAAGAATAGGAAAAAAAGACGTCCCTTATAGCTTAGAAGAAAGGGCCCTGATGAAGGCTATTATTCAGACCCAACTCACTGTTGCTAAAAATGGGGATTACACAGCCTTTATATCAGGAATTTTTAGTTGCGGAAAATTTGCGAATCCTCCTAGAGAAGTTGCAGAAATCTATAAAGAACTTCTCGATGAAGAGTTTATTGGGGCCTTCCAATATATTGCTTTTGCAATCTTGCAGGATGAATTCGATAGCACCAAAGACAACTTCACCCCCTTCAATGGAGTTTTTAACCCGTAATTTCTACTTTTGAAAGCGATCGAGGATATAGAGGGTATCCTTTTTGAGCTCTATTGGTGAGCCGATGGGAATGGTAGTTCCTCTTCCTTTGCGTCCTCGCCGCAGGCGAAACACCTCGATCACCTTTTGGAAAGAGAGGGTAAGGGTTTGATCTTTTTTGGGACGGAGGGTCATCCGGCGAATCAGCTTTTTCGACCACTCGAGATCAATGATTAGGCCATCTCCACAATCGATATCAACAAAGCGCCCGGAGTGAATCTCTTTAGGAAGGCAAGGGAGGATCGCTAGATAATCTTCTCTTTTTTCTATGAGGAGCTTCCGAATCAGGCGGGCACCTTCACCTAAAAGGAGGAGGGGTGAGGCCTCTTTCGGGATTTCATCTTGGGGAGTATATCCTTGATATTCGGTGTCGATGAGGCGTGGCGATAAGATCCCCTCAAATCCCATCTTAAAGAGCTCTAGAAAGGAGCGGCCAATCAGATCGCGGTTTCTTTCCTTAGTAAGCTCGTAACTACTTTTTAAAAAGCGAGAGGTCCCCACATCAAGGAGGGGATGGCTTGGGATATATTTTCCCAGCTCAAACCAAATAGGGAGAATTTCTTCAAGACTTAGCCTCCGTTTGACAAGGAGCCAGTCTTGTTTTTTAGAACATCCAAAATGCATTTTTTCAGGGAGTTTTGATGAAAAAGCTGCTGTCGATGTCGGAATGATGAGCTCTTCTTTTCTATTGAGAACTTTAGTTTCTCCTTCAAAATTAAAGGAAATCCCCTCTTCTGGGCACCTCTCGACAAAGAGGATGATTTCATGAGCAGAAGTGACGAGCCGATAAGAAAAATATCCTTTTGCTCCCTGACCGAAAATACGGATCCACCCTTTTTCGAGATCTTGCATCACAGTAAATGCTTCAATAGGTCCTTCAATCTGCGGGAAGATCGTCAGTGTTTCTTTTCCCCCGATCGAGATCAAATTTTCAAGCTCGAGTTTTGCAGGATAAGCGGTTACTTTCCAAGAACTTTTGGGAAGGAGGAGGGAGGTTCCCGCTTCATGCGAAAAGGGTTTGTATTTTTCTGTTAGCTTGATTTTCACCGAGCAATCCTTCAGGGCTATTGCCCGTACATTTTACTTTTATAATTGTATTTGGTCTTAAGTTTTCTTGTGCGACTATAATGGGAAGAAAATTTTCTGTATGCCCCATATTATCTGTTTCGAGTAGAACGGAAAATTCACTTCCAATAAAGGTTTCGCGAAGAGCAAAGGCATTTTCTTCCGCACGCTTCATGAGTATTGCTTTTCTCTCTTGAATCACTTCTAACGCTACTTTATTAGGCATTCTTGAGGCGCGGGTTTTGGGGCGATCGCTATAGGGAAACATATGAATCTTTGCAAAATGGACTTCATCCATTAGACCGAGCGTTTCTTTAAACCCTTCTTCGGTTTCTCCTGGAAAACCCACGATGATATCGGTTGTAAAGGTAAAGGAAGGGTTGGCTTTCAAAAGTCTTCCCGTCGCGTCGATAAAGTCTTGTTTGGTATATTTCCGCCGCATCCGCTTCAAGGTGAGGTTCGATCCCGACTGCAAAACAATATGCATCGAGGGAGCTGTTTTCTCACCATATATAATCGCATCGAGGAGGTCATCATCGACCTCATTGGGATCAATAGAGGAAACACGGATCCTCTCAAGGCCTAGAACCTTGTCAACCTGCCTAATGAGATCAGAGAGGCGAACGGGAGGGGTTTGATCCCCATCAAAATCGCCAATATTAATTCCTGTAAGAACTACCTCTTTGTATCCATTTTCAACAAGGGTTTCAACTTCGCGGAGGATATCAAAGACCTTCTTTGAACGGGAGCGTCCACGGACAAAGGGGATAATACAATAACTGCAGTAGGAGTTGCATCCATCTTGAATTTTTACAAAGGCGCGGGTATTGGCCTCAAATCGCTCGATCTGAAACTCCGGCCACTCCTCCTCGGGAAAGATAAGGGGAAGGAGATTTTCTTTGTCTTTATTTGTGATCACATTGGTCACTTCCGGGAGTTTTTCGAGCTCCTTTTTTGAGCGCTCGGCAAGGCACCCCGTTACCACAAGTTTCTCTGGGGAAAAATCGCGGGAAAGTCTCCGGATTTGGTAGAGAGAGCGCTTATCAGCCGACTCGGTTACGGTGCAGGTATTAACGATACAAAGATCGGCTTTTTCACCCTCTTTTGCCTCGGCGTACCCTTCCTTTCTCAATTGAGTGGCAAAAGCCTCTGATTCATATTGGTTGGTACGACACCCTAATGTGACAACTTTATATTTCTTCATGGCAAGCAGTATATCACTTCTCTTCGAAAACCCTACGAAAAAATTCAGCAAATAGGTAGGATGGTTCCCTTTAAAGGAGAAATTTTATGTCAGCACATCCTATTTCAATGGCATTATCATTATTTTTTGTAATTAACGTCCTAGGAAATATCCCTCTATACTTAGCCCTTTTGGGGAGATATTCAGCTCCGAAACAGCGGAGGATTCTCGTCAGGGAATTTACGTTTGCCCTAATAATTCTCATTGCTTTCAATTATTTTGGTGCAAAAATTTTTGAATTTTTGGGGATTACCCCTCAAATTTTAGGGATGGCAGGAGGAATTCTCCTCCTTTTGATTTCGATCACGATGATCTTTCCTCCTCATGAGAAGGAAAAGGGGCCGAAGCATGAGCCGATGATTGTCCCACTTGCAACCCCTGTGATTGCAGGTCCTGGATCGATTACGGCGGTGATGCTCTTTTCAACCCGTGTAGGAGACCCTATTCTTATGACATGGATTATCGTTGGAGCAATGGTCGTTTCTTGTCTGATCGCCCTAACCTCATCTTTATTTAAGGATGGACTAGGTGAAAAAGGACTCGTTGCTTTTGAACGTTTAGGCGGAATGATCGTTGCCCTTATAGCGGTGCAAATGTTTGCGACGGGTACGATTGAGCTTGTGAAAACCTCATTTGGTATCTAGACTCTTTAATATATCCTCTTTCCCACATAGAAACATATGAGTAGCTTCCAATGATAAGATGATCATCAAAAGGAATACCAAGAAGCTTTCCAGCAGAAACTAGAAGCTTAGTAACTTCAATATCGGGTTTCGAGGGATTGGGATCACCACTCGGATGGTTATGAGCAAGGATCACGCTATAGGCGCGGCGAGCAAGGACTTCATGAAACACTTCCCTAGGATGAATAATCACCTCAGATAGGGTTCCCATTCCAATCATTTCACTATGAAAAATCGCTCCTTTAACATCGCGCATCATTAAAATTACGAGCTCTCTTTTTTCTTTTTCAAGCTCTGGAGCAATAAAGGTATAAACATCTTGAGGGGTGTTAACGGGGAATTTTGCAGCGCCCCCAATAATATTACTCCTTTTTGCAAGGGCAAAAATTGCTTTTAGCTGAATCGCTTTGGCAGGTCCTATCCCTTTAATTTCTGTTAACGCTTCAACGGAGGCTTCAATCAAGCGCGAAAGAGACCCAAAACGGGCAAGGAGTTCTTCGGCCAAACTTAGAACCGACATCCCTTTTCTTCCACTTCCTAAACAGATTGCTAAAAGCTCAGTGAGAGAAAGGGCATTCGAGCCATTTCGCATCAGCCGTTCACGGGGACGCTCTTCTTTAGGAATTTGTGCAAGTGTT
>CBEWFH010000119.1:0-4747 GCA_965555895.1 uncultured Simkaniaceae bacterium | reverse complement strand
TAGCCAGCTTAGTAGAGGGGTGGCTAATGTCGCACTTCAGAGTTGAATCGGCGATGCTAAAGACACTTCCGCCTGGAAGGCGAAGGTTTATCACCTGGGAGAGTGGAAATCAAAGAGGAGTATGGCTACAGATATGTTGGAAAAAGTTGGTTTAACAGTTTCTAGTAAACTTGAAGCTCTAGTTCATCCTTTCGGAGAAGAGTATCCAGGTTTCCCGTCAAAATCATAGAGATGTTCCGTCTTGATGATATCAAACTCCTCTTGAGTCAGTTGCGCAAGAAGTTGGACAATTCCATCTTGCGAACAAGGACCACTTTTTGGGCGGAAACGGACTCTCCACTGATCAATACAAAACGTTTCGGGCATCCCATCGGGATAAACCCTGGCCCCTCTATTGGTGATCATCTCAATCTTACAGTGTGCAAAGGTATCATCAGTGATTTTTTCTACAAAATCCTCAAGAGAATCAGGAGAGTAGAAATAAATGTCGATACCGACGAGCTCCCGTTTCGTTTTAATCTTTTTCCGGACATATGTACTAGAGGAAGTCTCTCGGTTTTTATAGGAAACCGCTTTTAGCTGTGAGGGCTTTTGCCCAAAGCGAGAGACTACAGCAGCAGCAAACTCTTGAGTTCCCAGCTTTTCCTTACTCACACCCTCTTTATAGATATCGTAGGTATGGACCCCATCTTCAAGAGTTTTTAACCAACCATTATGAATAGTAGTTGCTACATCGCACTGCCCGATATGGACGAGCATCATCACCGAGGCAAGGATGAGGGCAGAGGGGTTGGCGACATTTTGACCGGCACGTCGAGGAGCAGATCCATGGATTGCTTCAAACATTGCCCCATGATCGCCTATATTTGCAGATCCTACAAGACCAACAGATCCGGCAATTTGTGCCGCAACATCGGAGAGGATATCCCCATAAAGGTTAGGCATGACGATGACATTAAAGATTTCGGGGGTGTCAGCAAGTTTTGCGGCACCAATATCGACAATCCAATGGTCACTCTCAATATTAGGATATTCTCTGGAGACAGTATCAAAGACTTGATGGAAAAGGCCATCAGAAATCTTCATGATATTATCTTTGACGAAGCAGGTCACTTTTTTTCGGTTGTTTGCTTTAGCATACTCAAAAGCATAGCGAATAATTTTTTCTGAGCCTGGCTGAGAGATTAGTTTGATCGATTCGCACACTTCGGGAGATTGCTTATATTCAATCCCTGAGTAGAGATCCTCTTCATTTTCACGGACGATCACTACATCCATTATCGGGTGCTTTGTCGCAACAAAAGGGGAGTAAGCAACACAGGGGCGGATATTTGCATAAAGGCCTAGTGATGTTCGAATCGTGACATTTAGACTCTTAAACCCTCCACCTTGAGGGGTAGTAATCGGCGCTTTCAAAAAAGCATTTGTTTCACGAATCGTCTTCCAAGTCTTATCTTCGATCCCTGTTGGATGGCCACCAAGGTAGACCTTTTCCCCAATTTCTACTTCATGGATCCCCAGATTTGCCCCAGCCGCCCCCATGATTTTAAGGGTTGCCTTCATGATTTCGGGGCCAATTCCATCGCCACGAGCAACCGTAATGGGGACTTTTTTACTCACGTTAACACTCCTCTCTTGCGTCATTATCTCTATAATTATATGATTTACCTTAAGCAAGAACCTAAGACTGATAAATGTTAAAAGATCTCTTTGAAGAGTACCAGCGAAATCTCAACTACTTTTTCGAGCATGTCGAAGTAAGTAAAGCCAAGGAAATTTTTGACCTTTTCTTGAAATGTGAGGGAATACTCATTTTCACAGGAGTAGGGAAAAGTGGGATTATTGCTGAAAAGCTAGCCATGACCATGATCTCCACCGGAACCAAAGCTCTATACCTTCCTCCCATGAATGCTCTTCATGGAGACATTGGGATCATGACTGAAAAGGATGTCCTCATCTATATTAGCAAAAGTGGAGAGAGTGAAGAACTCTTACGCTTAATTCCCTTTGCGCAGAGAAAAGGGGCAAAAACCGTTGCGTGGGTTTCAAGTCCACACTCAAAACTCCTTCTCGATTCTGACTTAGGAATTTCCCTCCCTTTAAATAAAGAACTCTGCCCCTTTGATTTAGCCCCTACCACCTCCACTTCTATCCAGCTCATTTTTGGAGATGTCCTCTCCGTCGCCCTAATGAAAGCAAAAAAGTTTAGCCTCGATGAGTTTGCCCTCAACCATCCCGCTGGAACGATAGGAAAAAAAATCACCCTCACCGTCGAAGATCTCATGCTGCAAGGAGAAGGACTTCCTTTATGCAATCCCAATGAGCGTTTACGTGATGCCATTGTCACCCTTACCGATAAAAAGTGTGGGTGTCTTTTGATCGTCGATAATAGACAAAACCTCAAAGGGATCTTTACCGATGGAGACCTCCGTCGTGCCCTTCAAAAAGATCCAGCCGCCATGCTTGAAAAAACCATGGAAGAGCTGATGACTCCCACATGTATTGAAACAGAAAAAGGAAAAAGAGCCCTAGAAGCCCTTAAGATGATGCAAAAAGATCCAAAACGGTGGGTCAACGTCATGCCCGTAATCGAATCAGAAAGACTCATCGGCCTGATCCGGATGCACGATCTCGTTCAAGCAGGAATTAGTTAACATATTTGGCAAGAAGAGAGGAGCACCTTTCTTTAGCTCCAGGCGCAAACCATACCGACACCCTGTTTCAATAGAGGTGATTTTTTCGATATTATCATAGGGAATCCTCACTTTATTTCCATAAGTTGAAATGAAAGTGAGCGCCAACACATCCAGGATAATTTGATGGGGATGGGTTTCCAGTCGAGTAAGTTTTCGATAAGGGATCAGTCCTAGACCCACAAGAAAAACTCCACCAAAAAAAGAAGGAATTCCCCAAAATGATAAAACATCTACCGAAGCAAAAACCCCCAGACAAAAGAGGATGCCCACACCGCAAAATCCTAAAGTCATCCCCCTTATGAGCAAAATTTTTTTTACACCTGGTTTAACAACTGAAAGTAGTCTCATTGAAGAATAATTAATTTTTCGTTATCCCTAAGCTTGAGGTTTAAGGAGAAAACCGCTATCGTCTCTTCGAGGCGGCGCATATGGAATCTGAAATTTTTACACTTTCACACGACATACTAATAGCCGTTTTTTGTATCGGATATACAGCTATCATCCTCGAATTTTTAATTCACGTCAATAAAACAGCTGTCGGCCTTTTTATGGCCGTAGTCTGTTGGCTTATTTATTTTATTGGAGATCCCCAGCCCCTCAATACCAGCTTAGCCTATTTAAACGCCCACTTAAGCAACGTTTCACAGATCTTATTTTTCTTGCTTGGTGCTATGACAATGGTTGAGCTCATTGACTCCCACAAAGGGTTTAACACCTTTATCCACCACCTCCATACAACTTCAAAGCGAAAGATGCTTTGGATTACAAGTATTATCGCTTTTTTTCTCTCAGCAGTTCTAGATAACTTGACGACAACCATATTGATGATATCGATTCTTCGGAAACTCATTCCATATAAAAAAGAACGCTTCCTTTATGCCTGTATGATCATTGTTGCAGCCAATGCAGGAGGGGCGTGGACCCCAATAGGAGATGTCACAACAACAATGCTCTGGATTGGTGGACAGATCACATCGATGAAAGTGATTACCGAACTCTTTTTCCCCAGCTTAATATCGATGCTTTTTCCCTTATTCTACTTTACCTTTTTTCTTAAAGGGAACTTCCCAAAATCAGAAATTGATTTTAGAGATGAGCCTCTAGAACCTGGAGCCAAACTTATCTTCTATGTAGGAATCCTCCTCTTCCTCTTTGTTCCCGCATTTAAGGCATTCACAGGACTCCCTCCCTTTATGGGAATGCTTATTTCGCTCTCCATCATGTGGCTCATCACCGACATTATGCACCATCGCCATGAACAACGACACCACCTCCGCGTCCCTCATATTCTAACAAAGATCGATGTCTCGAGTATTCTCTTCTTCCTAGGCATTCTTCTTAGTGTTAACGCCCTTGAATCGACAGGAATATTAGATGGGGCAGCGCAGTGGCTGAACGGTCATATGAAAAGTGAAGCCCTTATTGCCTCAGTCATTGGTGTCGTTTCCGCCGTCATCGATAACGTACCACTAGTTGCAGCAACAATGGGGATGTACGACTTGCAATCAACCCCCACCGATTCACCCTTATGGATCATGATCGCCTATGCAGCAGGAACAGGAGGGAGTATCCTCGTAATGGGATCCTCCGCTGGTGTAGCCCTTATGGGACTAGAAAAAGTCGACTTCTTTTCCTATTTTAAAAAGATATCATTTCCCGTCTTCATTGGTTACGTCTTTGGAATGCTCTTCTACGTCTACCTTTTTTAAGCGCCCTTTCAACTCCGAAGTGCAACATTTGAAGCTTCCCTACAGAGATGATTAAACACCCCCTCTGGGGTCGAGAAGTCTAACACTTTTCTAGACCTATTGTTAAGCAAATTCTCAATCTCCTTTAAGCTATCTCCTGATACTTCGTCAAACCGCTTATTTTTAGAAAGATATTGTCGAACTAGCCCATTGGTATGCTCATTCAGCCCCCTTTCCCAAGAATGATATGGCGTTGCAAAGTAAAAGTTCGTTTCAAGTGATTGACTCACTTGTTCATGATAAGCAAATTCTGAGAGTGTTTACCTAAAGGTTGATAATCCTAACTTTTGAAACGAATCGAAT
>CBEWFH010000118.1:0-4751 GCA_965555895.1 uncultured Simkaniaceae bacterium | reverse complement strand
TAGGTCTAGAAAAGTGTTAGACTTTTCGACACCAGAGGAGGTCTTTAATCATCTCAGTAGGGAGGCTTCAAATGTTGCACTTCGGAGTTGAAAGGGCGGAGCAAAAGTTGTAAATGAAAATCCTTTATTGTAAAGAGAGAAAAATTTTTGATCTACCCAAAGGAGTTTTTATGAACGAAGAGATTAGAGGAAAACTTAAAGATATTGATAGCCGCCTTCTCCACATGTGGAGGTATCTTTGACTTAGAGGTAAAAGAAAAAGAAGTTATCCTCCTAGAAAAAAAGATGGAAGAGGGAGATTTTTGGTCCGATAATGATGATGCTCAAAAAGTGATTAATAGCTGCAATGAACTCAAAGCGTGGACAATTCCCTATCACAATATAAAAAAGCGATTTGAAGGGGCAAAAGAGCTCCTTGAAGAGGTTGATGAAGAAGAGGATCCTAGCTTTTACAGCGAACTGCTCAGCGAACTTGAAGAGGTTGAAAAAAGTCTCGAAGAATTAGAAATCAAGAAGATGCTTTCCGGAGAGCTTGATAACAAGAATTGTTATTTAAGTGTTAACGCCGGAGCGGGAGGAACCGAGTCGTGTGATTGGGCCTCGATGCTCCTTAGGATGTATCAAAAGTGGGCAGCCAAACGAGGGTGGAAGATCGAGGTTATTGAAAAGCTCGATGGAGAGGTTGCTGGGATAAAAAATGCGACCCTTCAGATTAGTGGTCCCTTTGCTTATGGCTATTGCAAAGCAGAAAAGGGGGTCCACCGCCTAGTACGAATTTCTCCATTTGATAGTAGTTCCCGCCGCCATACCAGTTTTGTCTCTGTCGACATTATTCCACAGATTGAAGATGATATTCTAATTGAGATCAAACCGGAAGAGGTCCGGGTTGATACTTTCCGCGCTTCCGGTGCGGGTGGGCAACATGTTAATACCACCGATTCTGCTGTCCGAATCACTCATATTCCTTCAGGGATTGTAGTCTCTTGTCAGGGAGAGCGGAGTCAGTTGCAGAATAAAGAAACATGTCTTAAAATGCTCCGCTCAAAGCTCTATGAAAAAGAGATTTTGGAACGAGAAGAGGCCCTTGAAAAAATAGGGGGCGAGAAAAAAGATATTGCTTGGGGATCCCAGATCCGCAACTATGTTTTTCAGCCCTATACTCTTGTCAAAGATACTCGAACGAAGTATGAAGTAGGAAATATCCAAGAGGTGATGGATGGTTCTCTTGATGGATTTGTAAATGCGTATTTAAAGGAATTTGGCTAGTGAAAATCGCAGAAGAGAGTGAGTTTGATATCCGGTATTCGACGCAAGACGACTTCCCCTTTCTCCATAAGTGGCTTGGAGAGTGTCGGAAGTGGTACCCGATTTCAACCGACGCAGATGTCGAGAGAATGGCAAAGAATTGGATTGGGTTTTATCGTTATGGAGCCAGCTTAACCGCTACCTATAAGGGTGAACCTGTTGGCATTGCTACTCTCTTTCTCATGCCCTATCGAAAAGTGATTCATCATTGCCTCGTCTATTTTGTTGTTGACCCCAAGCATGCAAGAAACGGTGTTGGATCAGCACTCATAAAAAACCTCAATCACCTCGGGAAAAGTTACTTTCGCTTTGAGTGGATGAACATTGAACTTTTTGAAGGGTGCTCAGCGATCCCTCTTCTTGAAAAAGCGGGGTATAAAGAGGTTATCAAGCAAGAGAAATTTGTGAAAGAAAAGGATGGAACCTACCTTGGTCGTCGTGTTTACCAGATCGATTTTTCAGGAGATAAAGATGGGAAGTAAGAAACCAATCGTTACCTTTCGACCAACGATTGCTGAAGACTTAGACTATTATAAAGTGTGGCTCATGCAGTCAGGAGTTCTTGAGGGATTCCCGATGTCCGACAAAAGGGAAATCGATGATGCTGTCCGCCTTTGGCACCAATACTTAGCAAAGGGGACATCAATCACCGCTCTCTATAAGAAAAAGCCGATCGGTGCAGCAAATCTCTATGTCCAAGATGTAGAAAAACTTAAACACCAGTCTCTTTTTGTCATCCTCGTTGATGAAAAGTGCCGAGGGCAAGGAATAGGGACGCTCCTCCTTAAAGAGGTCGAAAAACTTGCAAAAAACAAGTTTGGAATCGAGCTTCTCCATTTAGAGGTTTATGACAAAAACCCTGCGATCCGCCTCTATAAGCGTCTTGGCTTTAAAGAATATGGATATCAGCTTCGCTACCTGAAGGATACCGAAGGAAACTATTTTGGGAAAATCATGATGCAAAGAGAGATATAGAGGAAACCAATGGCTGGGCATAGCAAATGGGCAAATATTAAGCATAAAAAAGGGCGGGCTGATGCAAAGAAAGGGAATATTTTTTCCCGCGTTGCAAAAGAGATCATCTCTGCTGTTAAGCAAGGGGGACCCGATCCTAAAGCCAATACAAAACTCCGTCTTGCTCTTCAAAAAGCAAAAGGGGCAAATGTTCCCTCCGATGTCGTTGATAGAAACATTAAAAAGGGATCAAGCGCTGATCAAGCCGATTTTACCGAGCTCACATATGAGCTCTATGGACATGGTGGCATTGGGATCATTGTCAATGCAATGACCGATAATAAAAACCGAACCACTTCAGAGATGCGGATTGCAACAAATAAAAAGGGGGGGTCGATTGGATCTCCTGGTTCTGTAGCCTTTAACTTTGATCGAAAAGGGGTGATACAGATCAACAAAGATCAAGGGGATGAAGAGACCCTTTTTTTGCAAGCAACCGAAGCTGGGGCTGATGATTTTGATGTCACCGATGAAGGGTTTATTGTTGTCACTCCTCCCGAGATGCTCTATGACGTAAAAGAAAAGCTCGAGACTTCAGGGGTTGTTGTTCAAGAGGAGAGCTTGGAGATGATTCCAAAGACGACAGTGGAATGCGATCAAGATACAAAAGAGATTAACCAAGCCCTCATCGATTTTCTAGAAAACCTCGATGCTGTCGATGCTGTCTTCCACAATATGGAAGACTAACGAGCAAAGAATTTAAACCAGTTAAGATCTCTCTTTGATACTCGATATCGTTTGGAAGCTCTGAGCGATCATTTTGGGCATCACCCCTCCTAAACTGTTTCCTATAGTTGCTATGGGACGGGGGCCTTTCCCTTCATAAAACTTCTGAGTCGGAGATAATCATCCGTATCGTATGGGGCGTATTGAAAGATCGTTGCAAAATAGAGTTTTGCATATTTTACTTGATCGGTATCTGTTTGAGCGCCAGCAAATAGAGGGTAAATCTCTTTAAGGTTTTTTATAGCTCTTTCCCCTTCTTCTTTGGGCATCCGGTTTTCTAGAATTCTTTTCCTGATTTCAATATTGAGAGCATTGTGGAGCTCTTTTAGGTAGGGTTTAATGTTATTTTTGTCTTTTTTGTGGCCTTCATAGCAAGAGCAAAATGACCGATCCAAACTGGGAGGGTAAACTCTTTAAAGAAGGCGGCATCTTCTTCTTAAGAAGTGCTACTATAGTGGTATCCGGCATCTCTTGCTAAATCGCGGGTTGCGGTTGGCCCCCTCGCTGCGCATAATGGTCTTTTGTCGTATCTCTTGGAGCCCGAATAACCGGGAGAGAAGGATCAGCATCATCAGAAGCAGGTCTTAAAACATACCAAAGCTTTCCGTGTCCAGTATCGACCCCTTGGTCAACGCGGTAGTAAATGGTGTTCCCTTTCTGATCTTTGTAGGGTGAAGGGATAAGAGCCTCTACTCGCCAGCTTCCATCAGTTTCACTTCTCATAAGGTGTTTTTTGATAACAACCTTCACGAGCATTTCAAAGAAGTAATGGTCAAATTTTTTTCGATCAACCGCTTGACCTGGAAAGGGATCTTTCATCTCATTGAAAACTTGGAGGAGTTCTTGCTGATCAACCCAAGGTCTAAAGGTTCTGCGGTCGGTAACATCGGTATTATAGATCCCTTTGATTTCTGTTTGGAATTTTCTACCGGTATAGATTTTCTCCCAAGCTTCTTTTGGGGTTTCTAGGAGTTTGACAAGTTGGGCGAACCGCTCAGAACTAGAGTTAAAATAAGTTTGAAGGTCTTTAATGGTCCCCTCTTTTCCAAGTTTTTTAAGGATGGCTCTCGCCTCTCTAAGTGTAAGAGGGTGGTTGTCACTACTGAGAATTGAATGAAGGTTTTCAGAGTTCTCATGCATATTTAGGAAAGTTTCAACTCTTGATTCAAGATCTTTGACATCCCTCATCTCAATATTGTTCATCCCAATATTGCAAAAGTAGATATGTTTGGGCTCTAGCGGACTCCCTTTTTCATACATTTCTCTGAAATCAAACTCGTATGTGTTTTGAATTTGATTGAGATTAACGAGGCCAACTTCTTTTCGAAGAAAGGAGGTGTAAGCTGCAACTGTATGTCGGTTTTGATCTTCCCATTGCCTCATTTTCTCTGGCTGAAAGATACGGCGGAAAATCGTTTCAATTCTAGAAAATCCCTTTGTAATATGGATCATCCCTTTGTCAGCCACGACTCTAGCTCGGCGATGCCCTAGGAGGTTTGACTCTTTAATTTGATGGTGTTCTAAATACTGAGTAGCGGCACGTGTATAGCCATCTTCATGAGTCGCTACGCCAATGCCGAAGGACTCTGTAAATGACTTCTGAACCCTTCTTTTCTTTGAAAGGGAGATCTCATCATCGATATCTTGATAGGGGCACTGGTAGCTTCGCGGGGGGGTAGCTAGTTAAACCCTAAATAATGCGGCAT
>CBEWFH010000117.1:0-4773 GCA_965555895.1 uncultured Simkaniaceae bacterium | reverse complement strand
GACCAGTTTCAATTTTTATCTATTTGTCGCACTTCGCGGTTGAAAGGGCGCTCTGAGTGAAAATCATCACCATCATAGAGGGGGAGTCTAATGGCTTTAGAAAGCTCTTTTACAATGGCCGATTTACCTGAACCTGAAACGTCCATTAAAATGATGATCATAAAAAAAGTCCCAACTTTATCTCTAAAATTGGGACCATAGTGTGCAACAAGTTAATCTGTAAAGGGCTTTATGCCGGTTGTCCTGTCAGCATCTGTGCTGCTAAACGAGCGAGCTGAAGCCCTTTTTCATTAGCGCCTTCTTTTGCTTGGCTATCTGAAGAAGAAATCTGAGACTTGTTCTGGTAATCAGAGTTTCTAGCGGCAACTTCATGTTGGAAGAGGGCGTCTTTGATTTGCACTTCTTGTCCAAAAATTTGCGTTTTTTGCTGTCCCATCTGAAATAACATTGAGTTTCCTGCAGTGCCTAATCCTTTTAAGGTTTCAGTAGCTGCATCCCTATCCTTTCCAAGGAGTCGAAGGCCTTCTACAATGATATTTAAGCGACCACCATCATAGTCGTCGTTCCACATATTTTGATTGAATAACTTTCCTGCATGATGCAGTTGTGATACTGCAAAGGCAGCAATTTGAAAGCATTGAGAGCCTTCCATATTGTTCTTTCCGGCAAGGAAATTTTTAGACTGATTTTCGCTAAAATGTTTCCATTCTTTCTTCAAAAGCTTAGTGGCTTCTTTTGTCTTGTCGCCAGCGTCTTTAAAAGTATCGGAAACCACTTGCATGATAATCATCACAACAATGATAGGATTCCGGGCCTTAATATTGGTCCCTTCATAGGTTTTTCTAGACTTGGCTACTTGGGTAAGTGCCACTTCTTGCTGAGTCTCTTCAGCTTTTCGCGCGCTATCGGCCTTGTCAACTTGTGAAGATACAACTGCTAACCCAGAAGGGTTTTTGGTTGGTTCATCATCTTTCAAGAAGGCGGTGACATCTTTGTTTGTAAGGGATTCACCCTCAATTCTTCCTTCTGCCATTATAGTTTTCTCCTAATGATCATTAAATTAACTTTTTCCACGAGCAATATTGCTCTTAATTTGGTCCTCTGTGCTTATGAGCTTAGCTGCTGTTGCAACAGTGTTGATATGTTCTTTCTTCGCAAAGCTACCGACAATTTTATCCATTTCTTGTTTCTCAGTCTCTCGCTTGAATTGATTTGTGACAGTTTGTGATTGAAGTCCCCTTTGTCCTGCTTGAGCCTCGGTATGTTTTCGGCCGACTTGAAATTCTGCAAACTTGTTCACCGTTGCTGCAGCTGTTGCGAGTTTTCCAGGTAGGTCGTTGGCGGTAAGGGCTGCAAGAAGCCCTCCGCTCATCCCATATCCTGATAGGGCCATTCCGCCGAGAGTCATTATTGCAGCTAGGACTTTTTGATCGGTGTGGTGTTGCGTGATCTTTGCTCCAACTGTAAGGGCACTTCCTCCCATCATTGCGGCTCCTGCAATAGGGTTTCCAGCCATAGTGAGTCCAAGTCCTCCAAAGAAGTTAGCTGATATTCCTAGATATTGAAGGAGCTCTCCTCGGTAGGACCAATTAGCTTGGAGCTCACCATTAGCGATTTGTTGCTTCATAAGTTCGAGCTTTTCCCCGCGGAGTTTCTCAACACTGTCTTGGGTTACTTTGAAGACTTCTAGTTGGTTTTTTTGAACAAGCATGTGTACTTCATAGGCTTGACCAATAATTTGTGCGACGTAGTAACCACCTGTTTTTGGCAAATAAAAGAGGGGATCTTTTTCTACCCTTTCGAATTGAAGTGGTTTTTTTTCATTTCGGTGAGTTGCGATAAGGGCTTTTTGCTCTGTTTCTTGGTTAGGCTTTGCACTGCTCCAAGAGTTGCGGTTGAAGTCGATGTTTTTTGCTCCTTCTTCAGGAAGGGCGGTTTTCATCCGTTTAACCTGTGGAAAGAGCTCCCCATCTTCTCGACTTCGTTTTCTGGAAATGGGAGAGGATTGCTCTTCTTCTTGTATCCGTTTTTTTAGGGGAGAGCGGCCCTCTGCTGTTGGATCTAGGGTGATCGGACTGATCCGATCGATTCTCATTCCTCCGTCTGCCATAACTTAAGCACCTTCTTCTTTTGTCCAATTGGACTCTAAACTTGAGACCTTCTCTAGAAGATCTTGATCATTTTCTTTGAGTCGTGACTTGCACGCATCAAGCTCCTTTTCTCTTTCTAGAAAGAGACTTAGAGCATTGTAACATTCTGCAGCGCGAAAATGGGGTAGGGGAGCTTCTTCATCAAGAAGAGCGACCATTAACCATGCTTTCAACGCCTCTTCATATCTTTTTTCCATCTGCATACAAGAGCCAACCCCTTGCCAGTAACTTTGACAATAGGGCTGGTAGGCGGCAAGTTGCTGGTAGACCCTTTTTGCTTCTTCGTAGTCCCCACTTTGGTAAAGGGCACGTGCGAAAGAGTTCAAGATCCGGAAATCTTCCCCTGAATAATTTTTATTTAGGGGTCCTGTTCTTTCAAGAACACCAGTCATTCCATGGAGCGCTTGCTCAATTTTTGCTTTTTCTCTTGCATTTAGCATCATTAGAAAGCCTTACCTACTTGCTGTGCACGTCTTTCTTGTGACTGTAGAACTGATCTCAGAACCTTATTTAAGGCGTCAAACATTGCAAGAGCAAGGTTAGCTTCCGTAAAAAGTTGGTTCGTTTGGTGTTGGATTTTATGCTTGTTATCATCGGCGCAGTTACTAAGTTCTTCAATGATTTTTTCTAAGTCGGCTTTAGAGATATTTTTCGATTTTTCGAACTCATCAGCTCCAAACAGCTGATTGGACTCTTTTCCTAACTCTTTGCGCATATCATTAAGAATTTCTTGGAAATCAAGGATGGTCTCCCAATGCTCAGAAATATCAAATTCCTGGGCATCAGGGTTCTTTGCTTTGACGTTAGTCAAATCTTTCTTGAGATCAAGGATTGTACCGGTGAGTTGTGATTGAAGTTTTTGAACTTCATCGTTGATAGCTTTGTATTTTTTTGTGGAGTGAATATCATAGGCTTTACCTAAATTTACTGCTTCTACAGCAAGGTTATGCTCTTTGCCCTCAGCTTCGATAGCTTCGACTGTCATAGAATGACCTCTCAAATATTTTGTTACAACACGTTTGGAGCACTTATTGTGGGGGTGTTTTATTTGTTAATTTTATTAGGCACCAACCCTGTCCGCACTTAAGAAAATAACTAAAATTCGATTTGTTTTCTACGTAAATGGCTGATCTTTATTATTAAAATAATATCTTACCGTGTAGAGTATGCTAAAACGTTTATTATTAGGAGAATAATTTTTTCTTTATAGAAATTATTTTTTTCGTAATAGTGGGTCTTTTTGGAGTTGAAAGGGCGGAGGCATAAATGGTTGGTACGAAAGTTTTAAAGAGTAAGAAAATTTTTGAAAAATCAGAGGAAGTGATTGCCAGTGGGGTTAATTCTCCTGTTCGGGCCTTTATTGGCCTTGGAATTGATCCTATGATTGTAGCGAAAGGGGAAGGGGATACGATCACTGACGTTAATGGAAGAACCTTTATCGACTATTGTATGAGCTGGGGGGCTCTGCTACACGGTCATGCGCATCCTGAGATCACAAGGCGGGTGGTGGAGCGCACTCAATTAGGGAGTTCCTTTGGTATTGCTACTGAGGAGGAGGAGAGACTAGCTCGAGAGCTGGTAAATGGCGTGAAGAGCTTGAAACAGGTCAGGTTTGTCTCCTCTGGGACAGAGGCAGTCATGACTGCAGTTCGGCTGGCGCGGGGATTTACGGGGCGCCCTGTAGTGATCAAATTCAATGGAAACTACCATGGACATGCTGATCCCTTTTTAGTGAAGGCGGGATCAGGGGTCTCCCAAGTAAGCAATGACTCTTCATCTGACGGTGTTCCACAGGATAGCGTGAAACATACTGTTTCACTTCCCTATAACGATATGGAGACCTTTAAACATGTCATGCACGATCCTTTCTATTCCCAATTTATCGCAGCTGTGGTTTTAGAGCCAGTAGCAGCAAATATGGGAGTTGTTCCGGCTAGCCGCGCATTTTTAGAATGTTTAAGGAGTGAAACGAAGCGGCTAGGAGCAGTCCTTATTTTTGATGAGGTGATTAGTGGTTTTCGAGTTGCTTTTGGAGGAGCTCAGAAGGTTTATGGTATTGAGCCAGATCTTAGTTGTTTTGGAAAGATTATTGGGGGTGGTTTTCCTGCGGCAGCTTTTGGGGGAAGGAAAGAAATTATGGATTGTTTAGCACCTAAGGGGAAGGTTTATCAAGCAGGAACCCTTTCAGGAAATCCGGTAGCAATGGAGGGTGGCCTTGCCACCCTTGAGCTTGCGAAAGTGGATGGTTTTTATGAAGAGCTTAAGAGAAAGACCGAAATCATTACAAAGCCTGTTCGAGAAAAAAGGGTATGTATTCAGGAAGCTGTGGGAATGTTTACAATTTTCTTTGGTCCGCAAAAGGTTTCTTCCTTTGAAGACTTAAAGGATCTGGACAAAGAGCGCTTTAAAGAGTATTTTTGCTTTATGTGGGATCGGGGGATCTATATTTCACCATCCCCGTATGAGGCTTGTTTTATCTCTTCTGTTCACACGGACGAGCATTTAGAAAAAACGAGTGATGCAATATTAGAATTTTTGAGTAACTCACCTTACGCATGCAGAGAGTAAGCAATGAAAAAATTTCTCTTTCTTTTTCTCTTTTTTGGAGTCTTTCTTTTTGGAG
>CBEWFH010000116.1:0-4801 GCA_965555895.1 uncultured Simkaniaceae bacterium | reverse complement strand
GGTTATTTCTCTTACTCAATAGATTCAAAAATTTGTTTTAGTTTCCTGTGCCCTGGACACTTGTAATACCTTTCTTGCAACCAATCTTCAATTCTTTTAGTGTTGTGAGTGGATTAATGAGGATTGGTTATGGAAATTAAGAAAACTCCCCCTATAAATAAACAAAATGCTGAAAGAAAAAATGAGGAAAAGATCCCACCGAGACGGAACTTTCATGAAGTGATGGGAGCTCGAAAGGTACCCCGACAGCCTGAGAAGCGCCGTTCAGTCTTTGACTTGGCATCGAAAAAGGATGAAAACCCCGAGGGTTCAAAGAAAAAAAATAAAGTGGATCATCCTATTCAGCATGGAGAAGGGGTTCAAGAGGGAATCGCTCCGCTGGAAGTTGGAGAAAGTCTTTCTGTGAACTCAGTCCATGAGCTCTCACCTGAAATGGCGACCCTTGTTGAAAAGATGGCTAATTATATTATGGTTGAATGCCAAAACGGAGTGTCAACAACAACGGTGATAGTTGAAATGGAAGGTTCAGCTTTAGATGGTTCTGAGATCGTGATTGATCATTATGACACGGCACCCCACAGTTTTAATCTTCAACTGAGTGGAAGTCCTGAGGCAACAGATTTGTTTACTACAAATTTGGCATTCTTGCAACTTTCTCTTCAGTCGCATCAGGTCCTTCAAGGGTTTCAGGTTAATGTTCTTCCTCCCATATTAGGTGAAAAATCAGAGCTTTATACAAGGGGAAGAGAAAAAACCGTGAAATTTGGAAGCAAAGATAAACGATCATTCGTTCAAGCAAAGAAAAAAATCTCTTTCTAATTTGAACTGAATCCCGTATCTTTTGCTATTATGGTGAATTAGGTAATGGTGTTATGAGTACAGCATCTGATAGTTGGATAAAACGTGTAGAATCAGTCGCCATGGGCGCACAGGAAATTCCAATGTGGGGATCTCTCCCTTCTTTTCCTTGGAAGGCTTTTACAAAAGCATTTTCAACCGCTCTTGGAACTAAAAGTCTAAAAATCACAGCCGGAAGTTCTGAATGGAAAAATGGAAGTGCCATTCTTACGGGAATGGGTCGCTCACCCTTGCAGCTTGCGATTGAACTGTCCCCCCTTAAGGGAAGTTTTTCACTTGTTTTTCCCTCTGAAGATTTTTCAAAATTCTCTTCTTGGGCCATTCATCCCGATGCGGGAAATGACGGATTTTCTGACCCTTATTTACAAAAAGGCTTTTTTCGCTACCTCTGCACGGAAGCAATGGCTATTTTAGAGGGGCTTCAAACTTTCCCAGGACTTTCTCCGAAACTTATCGATATGCCCCTGGCCAAAGAAGATGCCTATTGCGTTGATATTGCAATTGAACATGAGGGTGAAACGATTTGGGGACGGATGATTTGTCCTGCCATTTTTCAAGAACCAATGAAGCACCATTATGCCCAAGATTGGGAACTTTCACTCCCTTCGAATCTTTATGAAACTTTTTATGCCGACCTTTCTCTCTTAGCAGGGAAAACAACCCTTTCGCAAGAAGGATGGAATAAGATTCAAGAAGGAGATTTTGTGATTCTAGATCACTGCTCTTACTATCCCAACTTGAAAAAAGGAACCTTTCAACTTGAATTGGCAAATACACCCCTCTTTCAAGTAAAGGTGAAGGAAGAAAACATTAAAATTCTCGATTATGCACACTACTTTGAGGAAAATAAAATGGACGATGAAAATTACGAGAAATCCTTTGGCGAACCAATGGAAGAAGAAGCTGTTTCTGTCGAAGAAGCTCCAAGAGAGCCCATCCTTTCACCAAAGAAAGTTCCCGTATCGCTCACCATTGAAGTGGCTCGAATCAAAATGAGTTTAGACAAACTCTTAAAGTTAAAACCTGGAAATATCCTTGAGCTCGGTGTTCAGGTGGAAAAAGGGGTAAACTTAGTCGCTAATGGTCAATGTGTAGGGAGAGGAGAGCTCCTTCAGATTGGAGATGTTATTGGTGTAAAAATTACTAAACTTGGTGAATGATTAGGTGTGGCTGCAGAAGATTTTCATAAGCAATCGACCCTTCCGAATCTGACTGGAGGAGAGACAAAATCTCTCCCCCATCCCTCAAGGGTTGGTCCCTATAAAGTTGAAACTCCTTTAAGCAAAGGTGGAATGAGCTATCTATATCTTGGTCAAGACCCAAAGAATCATACCTCTCTTGTTATCAAAGTCCTTTCTCCAAAATACCTCATTCATCCCGAAATGGTGCAACAGTTTCTGAAAGAGGCTGAAATCATTGGAATGACAGACCACCCCAATATTGTTAAATTAAAGGGACAGGGAGAATGGGAAAATGGCCTCTATATTGCTATGGAATTCGTTCAGGGAATTTCTCTTAAACAATTTATCATGCAACAAAACTTCTCCCCAAGGACATGTATTGAAATTGCCTTGCAAGTCTCCTACGCACTCCTTCACTTGCACACCCATGGAGTGATCCACCGCGATTTAAAGCCCGAAAATATTCTGATTACAGAGGGCGGAAGTATAAAAGTGATTGATTTTGGAATTGCCCAGCTCATCTACGACAAAGAGATCGCTCTTCCCTCGCAACGGGGAAAGTTCTTAGGAACTCCTAGCTACATGAGTCCTGAACAAAAAAAAGATCCCCTTAATGTCACTTTCTCAACCGACATCTATTCACTTGGAGTGATTACCTTTGAGCTTCTAGTAGGAAAGCTCAGTTTCGGATCAATTCAACTCTCCCTTCTCCCTAAGGATTTAAAGGTCATTATAGAAAAATCTCTAGCTCCTTCTCTTGCTGATCGGTACCAAGATATTGTCGATTTTATCACTGATATTACCGCTTATCTTAAGAAAGAACAACAAATGGGAACTGGGGAAGGGATGAAAGAGGTATGGGAACATTTAGAAGAGAGTCACCTTAAGCTTCTCCCTACAGAAGTTCCTAAATGGACTGCTTTTGATATAGGACTTGCAAAACCTGATCGTGAAAGTGATCTTGGCTCTTACTATGACTTTACCCGTTTTGCTGATCAAACCTATTTTATTGTGATGGGAGAGTATATGGAGTCTTCCGTTGAAGGGCTTTCCTACGTTGGCCTCCTTAAAGGGATGATTCAAAGTTTAACTCGGGAATATTTAACCTCAGCAGACTCCCATTTTGAACCAATCACTTTTATCACTGCTCTCAATGAAATGATTTCCTCCCAAAACTTAAACAGTCACTTCCTCTTTCAACTTCTCTATCTCTCTCCATCGACGAATCAATTTTCATTTATCTCCTGTGGCTGCGGTGCCCTAATGCACCTTTCTCAAGGAAATACCCCCCCCCGTTTCTTGGCAAATCAAAATCCTCCCTTAGGAGAAGATCCAAATCATGGATTTTATGAAACAACAGAAAACTGGACCGAAGGGGATCTCTTAATAGCCCATTCATTTGATACTGATCTTTCTACAGAAAAGCATGGAGAAGATTTTGAAGATGGCCTAAAAGGGATTGTCCTTGAAAGCCTTCAACTTTCGGTGCAAGCACAAGCGGAAGGGATTCTTAACGGAATTGCAAAAGCCTTTCCAGCTGTTGTTGAGATCTCCCCTAAAACCGTTCTTACAATTCATAGAATTGTTTAGCGTTTTCATAGAAAAGATTCCGTTGATCCTCTAGATCGTAGATACTAAAAATCTTCCTAAAAGTATCGATAATCTCATCATAAGAAAAGAAGAGGGTATCTGGAGGGATATTACTTCCAAAGAAACACCTATCTGCTCCAAAAATCTTAATTCCAGAATGAATAAACCGCTCGATATTCTTTTGATCGGACCGTTTGAAAACGATTCCAACCCCACTAAGCTTAAGATAAACATTCGGATTTTTAGCAAGGACTGAGAGGTCTTCTGTCCACTTAGAAAAACCTTCATCAGTCATATCAAGGGGCCATCCTAAATGATCGAGAACAAATATCACATCGTCATATTCCTTAGTTACTCTCGCAACGTCCCGAATTTGGTGACCAAAAACCGCAATGTCAAAAGTAAGGAGTTGAGAACTAAGAGCTTTAAGCCCTTTTTGCCAATGGGGATCACTTAGTAAATCTCTCTCTTTGGATCCAAGCTCATAGCAAAGGATTTGCCGAATCCCTCTGACATTAGGAAACTGGCAATGATCCTTGAGAACTCCTTTAATATCGGGATCTAAAAGATCTGCATGAGCAACAATCGCTTGAGGAAAACCGTGGCTATCTGCAATTTTCTGGAGCCATTCTGTTTCATAGAGAGCTTTTTTGGGGGATGCGTTTGCTTCAATATGAACAGATTTAGTCACTTGATGCGATTTTACTAAAACCTCATAATCAGAAATAAGAAAATTCTTTTTTATTTTTTTATAATCTCCAATAACAGCTTCAAAATACCCCTCATCTCCTATTAACCAGGGGTATTCTCCATGGTCTAACTCCCAAAGTTGCATGTGTGCATCAATGATTTCATCTTTGTACATTCTAAGGCTCCATAGATTTCTTCTATCCTAAAATTCATATTACTGATTTAATTGATTTTTTACACATGCGTAATAACTAAGGTGGTTTAGTAGTTTACGAGATAGTATCGTCAAACTAGTGGTGTTGAAAGGAGCTCATGCTATCAGAAAAGTTCAAGGCGGCCTATGTAAAGAGCTCCAAGTGGGCTCGTGAAGGAGGCCAACAGAGAAATTTTCCCCAGGATGAGATAAAGCAATATCGATAATTTGACGATACTCTCTAAAGCAAAAAAAAATTCCTCATTCTAGGAAAAAGTTGATGCAGAGT
>CBEWFH010000115.1:0-4806 GCA_965555895.1 uncultured Simkaniaceae bacterium | reverse complement strand
ATAGCACTACTTAGCGCTGATGCAGTAAGGCCTAGAGTGATTTGAAGAAGGAGAGGAATGTTTGCATTGGGAATAGCATTATTAAAGAGGAAGGCTGTTGCAACGGGGGGAAAGAGAGAGAAAAGGGCTGCAATGAATCCATATATCCCTAGCTTCCAAAACTCCCGTTTATTTTCTCTGAAGAAAAACCGGAAGGCCTCTTTTCCGTTATGAATCTCATCAGGTAGCGCTTTGTAGAAAGAGTATCCATCTTTAGCAATGGTCCGTGCAATTTTATAGCTTACCTCTTTCTTTGTCCCCTTTATGGGATCGATCATCACATATTTCCCCCACCTGTTTTGGAGAAGGGCTACTGGGTGGTGCTCTTTTCCATAAAAACCAAGGATCGGTCCTGAATCGCATTTCCACCAATGAGGACCAAGGATAACCTCTCGCATCCGAGCTCCCGATTTTTCGGCAATGATAGCAATCTGATCTTTAAGTTCTCCTTCCATCCCTTTTTTTGGGGCATTGATTTTGAGACCAAGATTTTTTAAAACAATTTCCGCGGCTTGATTAAGGGGATTAATATTTATCGTTCCCTCTTCAAGACCACTTGTTTCTAAGATCGCTGCCATTTCAGAGAGAGTTTCATGGAGAGTTTTTTTTTGTAGTTCTTCTTTTTCTTCAAATCTCTTCAACTCCTCTTCATCAAGAAGGGCCCGTTTTTGAATGAGAAAGTGGCCAATAAAACTGTGAAAATGGGAAAGTCCTTCCTCCCAACTATCTGAGGCAATACTCTCAGCTGTCGATTGAATCTCATAGGTCGTTTTTTCAAGGGAGAGAAAGTAGAGGTGAGGAAGGAGGGGAAAATGACTTTTCTCTTTTGAAAGTTTATATTCATGAGGGCCAAGGAGCTTGTATTCCCCATCTTTCGAGGTAAGCCAAAAGACCCTCTCTTTTTCGGTGGGAACTTCACTAATTTTTAGGGTAAAGGTCTCCCCTTTTTCTACTTCCATCCCTCCACTTTTTAAGATCCAGTGTTTCGGAGAAACTTCCTTAGCAGAATAAAGAAAATAGGAAAATTGGCCTAGCCAATGTTCTAAAAGTGGAGAAAATGATTTTTGATGGTCTGCAGAGCTGTTTATAGAGGCAGATAAAACTTTAGTCTCCACTTCCCAAATGGTAATCGGTTCTTCACTAAAGGCAAAGATCTCGTAGGGGATATTTTCATCTTTATCAATATCGAAAAGAAGCCTTCCCGATGAGACCGTCGAGAGGAGAGTTCTCCTTCCCATTTTTTCACTTGCGAAAAGGATCATCGATCCTTTCTCTAAAAAATAGACCTTTCCGTGGTTTTCTAGAGGAAGGCGGAAATTAGCTGGAGCCTCAATTTTTTTGCCGAGCTCTTTAAAAAGACTATCCATTTCCCGTCTCACTTTGAATCAAATCGCGATAGATCCCTTCGCGGTTTTTAAGCTCTTCATGATTTCCTCGATCAACCACCTTCCCTTGGTCGAGAACGATGATCTCATCGCAGTCTTGGATCGTACTAAGACGATGGGCAACCATAATTGCCGAACATCCCCGTTTTCGGATGTGATTCATTACAAGCTTTTCGGTATTGGAGTCGAGAGCACTTGTCGCTTCATCCATAATAACTATGGTGGGAGAGACGAGGAGGGCGCGTGCAATCTCTAACCGCTGCCGCTGTCCACCACTTAAGTTCCGTCCCCCTTCAATAAGATCGGTTTCATACCCCTCAGGACGCTGCAAAATATCATCATGGATACAGGCATCTTGCGATGCTTTGATAATTAGATCATCGGATGCTGTTGCATCCCACAGGGTAATATTATCCCGTATGGTTCCACTAAAGAGGAAAATCTCTTGATCGACGCTGGACAAAGAACGTTGCAAGATTTCTCTGTTGTGCTCTAGAAATGGCTTTCCGTCAAAGAGGATCTCCCCTTCCCAAGGCTCGAGTAGCCCTGTCGAAAGTTTTGAAATCGTCGATTTTCCACAACCAGATGGGCCCACAAGAGCAATCCGCTCTCCTGGTTTAATTTTAATGCTTAGTTTTTCAATGAGTGGTAGTGCCATTGGGCTATAGCCAAAGGTGACATCTTTAAACTCTAAATACCCCTCAAGTTTTACTGTTTCAGAGGGGGGGGTTGTCATTTTAGTATAGACCCGATCAATGGGGTTTTTTAAGACATCATTGAGACGGAGAAGCTCCACTTTTAGGAACTGTAAAGTTTGCCCAAAGTTAACGAATTGAACTACCGGCGCTAGAAAACTTAAAAGGAGCATCTGGAGCGCCATAAGGGTTCCAATCGAGAGACTCCCCTGCATCGTCCGCCATCCCCCAAGGCCTAAAAGGGCAGCGACAGCAATCCCCTGAAAGAAAATTGGAGAAGTGGTAAGAATCCCATCTTTTCGGCTAATCTCCTGAAGAGAATTAATCTTATTCGTATCAAACCCTGCATAGGCAGCAAACGCATCACTCTCCGTTCCTGTTGCTTTAACCGTTTCAATCTGCTGGATCGCTCCAACAGAATTCGCCCAGAGGATCGACTGCTCCTTTTGAAGACGAGCATAGGTATCGGTGCGAGAACGTTGAATGAGCCCCATCACCACTAAACTTCCAACCCCTGCTAAAATCCCCACTAAAGTAATATAAAAATCATACATAAACATCACTGCTCCATAGAAAATAATGAGGAGGAGCTGAATTGATGTGGTAGCAAGGGCTCCTGTCATCATCTGAGCAACCAGGTTATTTTGCCCTACCCGATTTGCAATTTCTGCTGGAAATCTCTGATAGTAAAAAGAGACAGGGAGACGCAAGATATGCCAGAGAAAATCACTCGAAAACTTAATCGCCAGTTTTGCATTAAGTCTGTTTAAGAAATATTGCTGTAGCCACGTTAACCCTCCCCCTAAAAGCATTGCAAGAGTCATTCCCATCAAAAACTGCGATTTCCACGGAAGGACGTTTGAAACAAGGATATTATCGATAAAAATCCTGATAAAAACAGGGAGAGAGAGCCCTGGAATCAAAAGACAAACTCCTGCTATGAGCAAATAGAGAAGAGGTCCCTTCACCTCTTTCAACCTCTTTTTCATATCATCCAGAATACTGGATGGGTTCCCCCCTTTTTGGAATTCAGCCCCTACCTCAAAAAGGAGTGCCACACCGGTATAAAGCTCGTCAAACTCTTCATAAGTTACCGTTCTTGGACCAAATGCCGGATCATTTAAAAAAACAGACTTTTTCCCAAACCCTTCCAAAACAACAAAGTGATTATAGTCCCAAAATAGGACTGCAGGTTTATCCAGTTCATAGAGCTCTTTGAGTCCCCGTCTTTCCCCCTTACCCTCGAGGCCATATTTTTTTGCTGCTTGTATCAGGTGAAGGGCATTGCTACCATCCCGCGAAACACCACATTCTATTCTTAACTCTTCAAGAGGAATATACCGTCCATAATGACCCAAAAGAATAGCAAGACATGCGGCGCCACACTCAACATTCTCCATTTGAATAACTGTCGGTGTACGCATCCTCCAATACTTCGTCGGTCTTAGGACTCTTTCTTCCATTAAAAACCTGGGATTAAGTAGGAGATTGGTCGTTTATTTTCAATTGTGACACGGACTGTTCCCATTGATCCTGGATACATCCTATTTGAAGGTCCTTTCCCAAAAGTCCATACCAAGCCCGATTGGTTTTTAGGATCGAGTTTTGGCTGAATAATAATAAGCTCCATCGATCCCCCTTTTGTGAGGTCCTCTCTTACTTGCTGAGAAGGGATCACTTTAAGTTGAACCGACGTGTCAGAAACTGCATAAGGAGCGACTTGCTTCACTTCGCCCACTAATTGCCCATACTTTTGAGTATCGACTGCATGGAGATCGATCGTCACATGCATCCCTACTTGAATCCGTTCCCCTACCTGCGTCGGAATAAACCCATAGACCTGAAGTTGACTGGGGAAAACCTCTGTCTGAAACCACATCAGAACCTGCCCCACCTTCATCGGTTGCCCCTGTCCTACATCAAGCTGAAAGACCTTTCCATCATGAGGAGCAGAAATCACCAATCCATTCGAGAGTCTCATCAGGGGAGTTCCCCTCAAAACCCCTTGGTTCGTATTAACATAAATTTCCTGAACAACACCTTCTACCGGACTATTGATTGCAAATTGCGCATCGGGTGCTAAAAGAATTCCATTTCCTGTTGTGATAATGGGGATCTGCCCCACAAAAGACCAAACTAAAACTGCAATGATTATCGCCGACAACGACGCGAGTACTATCCACCCCCGAAGCCGCACCACTACAAGCAATTTGCTGAGCTGCGTTGGAGAGGATAACTTTTCAATCGTATTGTGACGAAAAATGTTTTGGTCCATGATACTTATCCATACCAATTGCCAATAATCAATTCAAGCACTATAGATGGGCTTATGGAAGACCCTGCTAAAACAGTCAAAAACTGGAGCACCCTCATCCGAAAGATCTGGGACAATCCAGCTCTCAAAGATCAACTCCTAGCTGATCCCCATAAATTTCTAAAAGAGAATGGCTTCAACACCACTGATACCCAAGCCATTGAGATTCACGAGAATAGCCCAAAAACTCTCCACCTTATTATCCCCGAAAAGCCCAAAAGAGAGCTTTCAGACGAAATACTCAGCCATATCGTTGCTGGAACTGGTAAATAATCAAAAAATATGTTATAATTGATCCCATAAAATGTTGATATGGTGCGCCCTTTCAACTCCGAAGTGCAACATTTGAAGCTTCCCTAATGAGATGATTAAA
>CBEWFH010000114.1:0-4901 GCA_965555895.1 uncultured Simkaniaceae bacterium | reverse complement strand
TTATTCCTCTTACTCAATAGATTCAAAAATTTGTTTTAGTTTCCTGTGCCCTGCCATGACCTGGAACAGAGCTGCTTGATATGGTCTGGGGGATGGTTACAAACCAATTCCAAGCCTCGCAGCACCCCTCATACGATCGCCTCATATCCCTCAAAACAACGAATTAGCCAACCAATTGTCTCGAAGGACCTGCCAAACCTGTTCTGTGGGGTTTAGTTCAGGGGAACGAACTGGTAGGGGGAGAAGAGTCAAGTTGTCAAATACCTTGAGCGCCCAGACGGTACTTGTGCTGAGATCTCCTTTATCGGAATTTGCTCATGCAGACACTGATAGTTCGAGGGTTGACTTTAAGCATTTGCGCAACTTTATTAAAGCTTTTACCATCCTGAACATGTGCCATTGCAAGAAAACGAATGAGTTCCCTAGGGTTGGCCTCAGTTCTGCCTAACCTGGAAAAATTATATTCATGAAGTCCATGAAGTCTTGGTATCGGCAGGGCTTTTCTACCTCTCAACTGCTCCTCCTTTTTTGAAAAGGAAGTGTACCACAGGTGTCAATTAAATTTATGAGTATTTTTTGTGGAAATGGTATCAATTATCTTAAAAATAAGTATGAACCTGAGAATGAGTGAAATAAACTCAAAACTCAGGTTATGAATAAAAAAAATTCCCAGAAAGTTGCCTTTCCGGGAATTTGTAAAAAGAAAAGAGAGGTGAATTTTAACGCTTAGAGAATTGGAAGCGTTTTCTTGCCCCAGCAAGACCATATTTCTTACGCTCACGCTTACGAGGATCACGGGTTAGGAACCCTTCTCCTTTAAGAGTGCCCCGTCTCTCTTCGTCTTCTTTGACGAGAGCACGAGCAATACCAAGTCTTGCAGCGGTCATTTGTCCATTAATCCCGCCTCCTTTGGCGCGGATGATAATATCATAATTTCCATCAAGTTGCAGCTTACTAATAGGAGATAGAATAGTTTTTCGTTGAAACTCAGAGGTAAAATACTCTTCAAATTTGAGACCGTTTACATCGATCTTTCCTTTTCCTCGTCTAAGCCTTACTGCTGCGACTGCTCGCTTCCGTCTTCCAACTCCGATTGATTCCTTCTTCACTACCATAATCTTTCTATACCTCTACCAATACGGGTTTTTGCGCTTCGTTTTTATGTTTTTCACCTACAAAAATGCGCAGTTTTTTCAGTTGTGCTTTTCCCAATTTTGTTTTAGGCATCATCCCTTGTACGGCATGACGGAGAATAAAAGTCGGTTTCCGCTCTTTCACAATTCGAAAAGGGATCTCCCTTAGACCTCCGATGTGGCCAGTGTAGTGTTGATAAACTTTTTGAGCTTCTTTATTGCCGGTAACTATAAGTTGTTCGGCATTAATTATAATAACCCCATCCCCAACATCAACATGTGGAGTAAAGGTTGTCTTATGCTTTCCTCGAAGAATCTTAGCTACTTCAGAAGCAAAACGACCAAGGATTTTCCCCTTTGCATCTAGAGTAACCCACCCTCTTGCCGCATGAGCTTCCTCTTTGGTCAATAGAATGGTCGTGTTATTGCGCTTAGCCATTTCAGATATTCCTTTCCATTTAGCGTTTGAGGTAGAAGGGTACAGATTTCATTCTTTTTTGCCAAGCCCCATGAACCCATTCTCCTAATATCTTTGGGGGTTTTTTAAGATCTTTTCCAAAAGGTCATGATATTGGTTAATTGCAATTAAATTAATTTTAATTAAATTAATTAAATGTATAATACGGTTGAAATTATACGGAATTGGAAAGGTTTTATGACTTTTTTATTAAATTCGACAGTTTTTGAGTGTGCTAAATCAGGGGCCACCTCCTATGCGTTGAGCACATAGGAGGGATATAGCCTTCTTTATATATGGCTCAAACCGCTACGGCGACTCCTCTATTACTCCTTCTAAAAGAAGAGGCCTATAGTACGATTCTAATGGAAGTTGTCTCTCATATTATGGGCATTCTTACTCAACTTGTCCCCTCACAAAATCAAGAAATATTTCTTTCACTTTAATCAAAATTGAGCAATACTTATTTCCAATCTATTTGTGGAATAAGAGATGGAATCACTGACTAATTACGGTTATACCAAATACGTAGAGTATGTACTCTACATACCGACTGTTTTCCAAGTATTATTCTACCCTACTCAAGCACTTGCAACGATAGCGCACCAATATAGCTACCCCAATGTTGAGAGGGCTTCTAAACTTCTCTACGAAAATCACTTCGGCAAGACCAACCACTACACCTTTGACTGCAAACAAATGATTGGTATTCTTATTGTTGCTGGAAAAAGATTTAGTGAGCCTCTGTTTACTTTATTTGAAAAGAGCGTAGCGAGTGGGGTTATAGAGGAAATTGCAGCATCTGAAGAAAAAACAGTTGGGGCATGGATAAAAGACCTTAAAACAAGCGAGGAAACCGTTAGGGAATGGATTACCGATCACCCAAAAGTCGGCGCGTTAATCTTCTCTATGAATTATGACTACTCAACATTCTCAAATTTTCCAATCAAATTGATAGTCGACACCTCCAATTTAAAAGCTTTGCTTGTAGAACTAGAAGACTCAGATCTTGACCTTGGAAAAGAGGTTAAACCCATTACAGAGTGGAAGGTTGAAATTGATAAAGTTGAAAATCAAAACGACATAAGATGGCGGTGCTGTCAAATTGCACTAAGCGCCCTATTGACCATCCCCCTAACTTACATCTCACGGGAAATTGTTAGTATGCTCCTCGGTCGCAAGATAGAGATTTCTCCTTTTTCATCGATTAAATATAAGTTAATCACCGGTATCTTTAATGCCCTCTTCTGGCAACTAGCCGCTTCAAGAATAGAAGGACTTGATTCTTCTAGCAAGATTAATTAAACTTGCTAGCTATGGATAAACCTAAGACTTTTTTTGTTCGTACCTATGGGTGTCAGATGAATGAGCTCGACTCTGAGATCATGGCTGGGCAACTCATACAGCGGGGCCTTAAGCAGGTCTATGATGAGAAAGAGGGAGATCTCCTCATCTTCAACACCTGTTCGATCCGCGATCTTGCAGAACGAAAGGTGATGGGAAAAATTGGGCAGCTCGCTCGGTCTAAGAAAAAGCAGCTCATCGGGATTACTGGGTGCATGGCAATGGCCAAAAAGGAGAGTCTATTTAGGAAACTCCCCAATGTTGATTTTGTTATTGGAACGAATAATATCGCCGACCTTGGAATGATCCTCGATAATGTCATTGAAACAGGTCAAAAACAACTGAAGACCGATGATCGGTTTGAGGAAAATCTCGATTATCTCGTGGCAAAAAGGGATGATAAGTATAAGGCTCATGTCTCGATTATCCGGGGATGCGATAAGTTTTGCACTTACTGCGTTGTCCCCTACACCAGAGGACAAGAGGTCTCTCGCCCCCCTGAAGATATTGAAAATGAGCTCCGCCTCCTCGCTGATCAAGGGTACAAGGAGATCACTCTCCTCGGACAAAATGTGAATAGCTATGGAAAAGATAGGCCCGAATGGAAGGAGCTTTTCCATGACCTTCTCTATCGCCTTGATAAAGTCGATGGAATCGAGCGGATCCGTTTTATGACAAGCCACCCGATTGACATCACCCCCAATCTAATGAAAGCAATACGCGATCTCCCTTCTCTTTGCGAATTTGTCCATTTCCCTATTCAGGCAGGCTCTAGCCGAATCCTAAAGAAAATGCACCGCATCTATACGAAAGAGCAGTATTTTGAGAAAGTGTCTCTTTTAAAGGAGATTGTCCCCAATGTCTCCATCGGAACCGATATCATTGTTGGCTTCCCCACTGAGACTGAGGAGGAATTTGAGGAAACTCTAGAGGTGTTTAGACAGGTCCGGTACTCAGTTGCCTTCCTCTATACCTATAGCCCCAGAAAAGGGACTCCCGCGATGAGGTGGAAGGATGATATCCCCCATGAGGTGAAAGAAGAACGTCTTCAGCGCCTTATTGCCCTCCATGAGGAGACCTCCACCGAGGAGCTGCAAAAAAAACTAGATCAGGAAGTTGAGGTCCTTGTTGAGCAGCGGAGTCGAGAGGGGCAGCTCAAAGGGCGGACCCGGTGCTGGAAAAAGGTCCTTTTTCCAGGAGACGATGAAATGATCGGAACCCTCCAAAAGGTGAAAATTCACAGCTTTAGTCACCAAACATTAATAGGAATGATATAATAATTAATTTAATGTAACTAAGTCATAATAATAATTATATAGTTTTATTTAATTACCTTTTAATTTATTCTCAAGATGCTTTAGATACACCCTCACGTTTTACTGAGGATGCCCTGAGCTAGCACAACCGCAAGAAAACCCTGAAGCTACATCATAAGCTCGCGTTCATGGTCATCTCCTTGCGGCTTCACATAGGCTGCAAGGAATAGACCTGCTAAAAACCAGGTAGCTAAGAGATCAGCGATCATCACAAGGGTAAATTTATACCCAGCGCCAAACCAGTTCCAGTCTGGAATAAAACCTAATATACCTACAACAAGGCCAACTCCTATTACAAAGAGGAGTCTCCCTCCATATCTCAAATCTGAGGCTTGTAAAAGGAGCAAACTAATTAGGACTGCTCCAATAAATTGCGTTAGATAGGAGAAGATATAAAGGTGGAGACTTGCTGGGTTAATCCCCTTCATCTTGACCTGGGCATAGACAAAGGGCCCTTTGGTCATCGCTTCCTTTTGCTGGTCGATATTGTGCTTAATTTCATCAGGGGTCAGATTAACCTCACTCGATTCATAGTAAGGAGCAACATAAACACCATCTTTAGGGGCATTTTCTTTAATAACCCAAGAGACAAATTCTGGCACTGGTAGGTTCGCGGGGGGGCACTTTATTATAATAAATAATGTACTCTCT
>CBEWFH010000113.1:0-4922 GCA_965555895.1 uncultured Simkaniaceae bacterium | reverse complement strand
CCCTTTTGTTGGCGCTCAGATACCCCGCTCATTTATAAAGCGGTGAGTACATGGTTTGTTGCTGTTGAAAAGATTAAGGATAAGCTTATCGCAAATAATGAACATATTCATTGGGTTCCTAATCATTTAAAGCATGGGCGGTTTGGGAAGTGGCTTGGAAATGCTCGCGATTGGGCGATTAGCCGGAACCGTTATTGGGGAACGCCGATTCCGATTTGGCAGAGTCCTGATGGGGATATGATTATTATTAGCAGTGTGGAAGAATTAGAGAAGAGGACCGGAGAAAGGGTCAAGGATCTTCACCGCCATTTTATCGATACATTGACTTTTGAGGAAAAAGGGAAAGTTTATACGCGTATAAGTGAAGTTTTTGACTGTTGGTTTGAATCGGGCTCGATGCCTTATGCGCAAAATCATTACCCTTTTGAAAACGAAGAAGAAACCATGGATGCTTTTCCAGCTGACTTTATTGCGGAAGGACTTGATCAAACGCGGGCATGGTTTTATACCCTTAATGTTTTATCGACGGCTCTTTTTGATAAGCCAGCGTTTAAGAACGTTATTGTGAATGGAATTATCTTGGCCGAAGATGGGACAAAGATGTCGAAGCGGCTGAAGAATTACCCTGAGCCAGAAATTGTGATCAATAAATATGGGGCAGATGCGATCCGCCTCTACCTCCTTCATAGCCCCGTTGTTCAAGCCGATGATCTCCGCTTTTGCGAGAGGGGAGTCGAACTTGTTTTGCGAGCGGTTTTGATCCCTCTTTGGAATTCTTATGTGTTCCTTGCAACCTATGCAAATATCTATAAGTGGGAACCGAATGGAGCGAAACCAAAAACTGACATCGACCGGTGGATTCTTTCGCAATTGCAGAAACTGATCCAAGACGTAGAAAAAGGGATGGATGGGTATGTGCTTAGTCAAGCAATTGACCCATTTGTCACTTTTATCGAACAATTAACGAACTGGTATATCCGCCGCAATAGAAGTCGCTTTTGGGCTGATGAGGCAACCGATGACAGAAACGAGGCATTTCAGACTCTCTATACTGTAATGTTTGAACTCACCAAGGTTGCAGCCCCCTTTATCCCCTTCATTAGTGATGCGATCTATCAAGATCTAAAAACGAAAGATGATCCGATTTCTGTTCACCTTTGTGATTATCCTAAGGTCGATGAAAGACTTAGAGATGAAACTCTTGAAAAAGAGATGGCCTCTGTCCAAGTTGCGGTGAGTATGGGGCATGCCCTTCGAAAGGAACATAAGCTTAAAGTGCGGCAACCGCTACTGAAAGCTCACCTCATTTCATCCGATCCTGACGTGATTAAACTCCTCAAAGCATGGGAACATCTCATTTTGGATGAACTCAATGTGAAAGAAATCGAGTATCACAGCGATGAAAAAGGGTTTGTAGATATTTCTATCAAGCCGAACTTTAAAACCTTGGGGCGTCGCGCTGGCCCTCTGATGAAAAAGGTGCAGGCGGCAATTTTAGCTCTTCCTGCAAGTGCTCTTGATAGTGGATCATATGATCTTCAAATCGATGGGGATAATTTTCCTATTACTGATGAAGATATCCTTATTGACCGGAAGGTTAAGGAGGGGACAATTGCCGCAACGGAAGGGGCGATTATAATTGCTCTGGATACCACTCTTAATGATGACCTTAAACTCGAAGGGCTCGCACGAGAAATCGTCAATAAAGTAAATACTCAAAGGCGAAATTTAGAGTTTGAAGTGACCGATTGGATCACGATGACTTTAGACACCACTCCCTATGTGCGCGAATGTTTTGACAAACATGGCGATTATATCTTAGGAGAGGTTCTTGCAACTGAGGTGAAATTTGAAAAAACAGAAGGTGAAAAATGGGATTTAAATGGGGAATGTGTTGTTATCTTTTTGCAAAAATGGTGATCGGAATGAAATTAAACCCCATTGAAATAGGTGATACGATAGCTCTAGTGGCCCCTGCTTCTTGGAGCGACAGGGTAGAAGAAACAAGGTCAGCTCTTATTGACAGAGGATTTTGAGTACGACTTGCATCAAACTTGGAGCTAAGACATGGAAAATTTGCTGGCAATGATCAAGAGCGGGCAGTGATATTCATGGAAATGTAGAAAGATCCTGAAGTGAAGGCTCTTTGGTGTATACGTGAAGGGTATGGCTCAGGAAAGATTCTCGATAAGCTTGACTACGATTACATCAAGGCCCACCCAAAAATTTTTATTGGGATGAGCGATATTACAGCCCTTCATGTGGTCTTTAATCAAAAATGTGACCTTGTAACATTTTTAGGGCCGGTTGCGCATTTAGCTTTTAACCCTGATGAATACCCACAGTCAACAGCAGAAGGAGTATTAAGGCAGATCTTATCTGAAGGGAAGTTAGGGTTTTTTGAAAATGTTTTAGAATGTTTTACTCTTGCACCAGGAAAGGGAGAAGGATTTTTAGTTGGAGGGAATTTAGCACTTATTGCAGCCTATATCGGAACTCCTTATCAACTTCAACCTGAGGGAAGAATTCTCCTTTTAGAAGATGTTGATGAGACCCCTTATCGAATCGACCGGATGCTCAATCAATTGAAGCAAGCTGGAATGTTGGATGGGCTACAAGGGGGTTATTTTAGCTTCATGGAGTGGTTGTGAAAATGACGAGAATGATGAGATAAGTTTTGATATCGAAAAAGTCCTCCGAGATCATTTTCCCAATGCTCCTTATCCAGTGATCTTAGGGTTCCCCTCAGGCCCATATCGATACTCAAGTGACCCTTCCTCTAAATTATAAGTATGCAATCGATAGAGATAAACAAGAGGTAACCCTTTTAGAAAGAGGAGTAGCTTCGGTCACAGCTCCTAATCAATCTGCTGTGGAAGTTTGTATTTCTTTCGATGGACAAGATAATAGGTCCCAAATCCAATGAAGGCTAAACACCACACTGCAAAGCGTGGAGAATTAAAGAATGGATAGCTTGCTTGGTTTAAGGGGCCTAGACGGTTACCTACTGGCCAGAAGATATAAACTGGGGCTCCTCGGATATTATCTTCAGGGACAAATCCAAAATCACGAGTATCCCCGCTCATCGCGTAGTTATCTCCAAGTGCCATATATTGCCGCACTGGAATGGGAATTCCATATTGTTTGATAAAGGCCTTGTCAATCGCTCCATTTTTAAGGAGAGGGGGCCCTGGGTCATCAAAGGCGATATAGGGGCGATACGAAGGGGCATTTTCTTGTCTTAAGTATTCTTCTTTAATAAAGTTTACAAGTGTTGGATCATCTTTTGTCATTAGAGGAGCGCCCATCGCGTAAAGAGCTCCACTTCGGTAGTAAACGTAGCGAGAGGGGAAGATGTATTGGTCTTTTGTCCTTGGAGCGTAGAAATTGTTAAATTCAATCCCTAGATTATATAGGAGCTGAGCCCTCTCAGGAGAAAAGATGTAAAGGGGATGATCTTTGGGAAGCTCTTTAAGGACTCCATCGAAAAGAACTTGATAACCTTTCCCATAATAAAATTCATAGGTTCCATCGGGGACCCCTTTTAACTCAGGACATATCGTACAGCTTTTTCCAGCTTTAACAGGTGCTCCATAACGGGAGGCCCTTCCCTCTTTGACGATGAAACGGGCTGTATAAAGGTTATCCATCAAAGTTTTTAAGTGGATTTCAGTAAGGGGAATGACCGATGATGTGGTTCCCACGCCTAAAATAAGGCGTCCAAGATGGTCTCTGTTAATTTTTGGATATTTTGTTGAAGGGTGGTGGATGATCTCCATATATAGAGGAGATTCTTTCACCTGCGTTGCAGGTAGGTTGGTATACTCTTTAACTTGTTCTTTTGTAAGGAGGCGGGCCATCCCATAATCTTTAAAGCCCCAGAGGTCGTAGTAATCGTCATCTTGTTTAAATGGGGAGAGTATTTCCCCTATTGGCTTATTTGTCTGTGAAAGAGAAAGTTTAGCAACGGGAATATTCATTTGCTTGATGGTGATCGGTGCGTAAATCCCTCCAGTTGGTTTTGCAGGGATTTCCATCTTTCCATTGAGATAAATGTAAGGAACATGATCGATCTTGCTCAAAAACTCAGGATTAAGCTCCTTAGAAATATCATTTCCATCTTTGTCAATTCCATAGATCTGTCCCCCATAAAAATAGAGGATATCTCCAGGCTTACCAATAAGGCGTTTTACAAACTGTTTTTTTCCAGGAAAGAGATAGAAGTAGATGGTATTAACATCACTAATGTCCATCCCAGCCCCTGTAAAAATCACTGTTCCATTTCTTAAGACGAAGTCGGGATTAAAATAGAAATGTCCTCGCTTTAAGGGAATATTGATCCCAAAAGTTGTTTTCGAAACAACCAAGCGATCCTTTTCTTCCAAAGTTGGTCTCATCGATCCTGTTGGGATCTCATAAAGCTCAAACCACACAGTCCTGATGGCAACCGCTACCAAAAGAGCAAATGCCAGTCCAATAATAAAATCACGGACCTTCTCAAAAGGGCTCTTCTTCAAGTGGAGAGTGAAAAGACGTTCTGTTTCCTTTGCCTGTCTGTCGGCATTTTCCCGATCTTTTTCAAGAATTTCTTCTTGAAGAAGATTGAGGGCTTTGGCGATTTCACCCTTGGCGATTTTAGGAAGGTATTTCTTTTTTTTTCGATAAAGTTTCAGAACATGGCAGAAGATGTGGAGAGATTTTTTAAGACGATAGGCTTTCATAGGGTTGATTCTATGTGATTAAGATTAATTCCTTCAACACTTTAAAAAAAATGAACATTAATTAAAATTTTAAAGACCGCCCTTTCAACTCCGAAGTGCAACATTTGAAGCTTCCCTACTGAGATGATTAAACACCTCCTCTGGTATCGAAAAGTCTAACACTTTTCTAGACCTATTGTTAAGCAAATTCTCAATCTCCTT
>CBEWFH010000112.1:0-4977 GCA_965555895.1 uncultured Simkaniaceae bacterium | reverse complement strand
TAGCCAGCTTAGTAGAGGGGTGGCTAATGTCGCACTTCAGAGTTGAATCGGCGGGTTGATATCTGCCCTAGATCCAGGATGTCAATTTGGAAAAGAATTTAGAGCTCGAGTTGGGGATAGATTTAGGCTACTCGGTTCTACTGTAAAGTAAAGTTTCGAATTTGATTGGGTATAGAACTTGGAATTCATTTTTATGAAAAAAAACTTGAAAAAGTTAATGAAAATTATATTGCTAGAGTATCTTTAATTAATGAAAAGTTGTTTTTTTCGATCTATGATAGAAAAAAAATACTTATGTTAATGTTTATAAAGAACCTTATCAAGAGGCCTTGAAGAAGGTTAAGGATGAGGGGCTACTTTTATATGAGAGAAAGTGAGGTTGACGGAAAGTGGCTGGGAGGAATAGAATTTGGGGTTAGATGAACGTGGTTCAGGTAGTGAGTAGAAGCGAGTTAAGGAGAAAGATTTTAGATTTAGGATGGGGGGTGCTAGAGAAGCAGGGTGGAAATGCTTTGCGGATTCGTGACTTGGCTAAGGGCTGCGGTTGCTCGATCGGAACGGTATATAACGCTTTTGAGGGGATGAATGAGATTATCCTTAGGTTGAATGTTCGGATTTTGAACATTTTGTACGGGGGGATCTTGGAGGCACTTGAGAAGGCGGGTGGATTAAAGGAGGCTGTAAGGTCTATGGGGGCGGCATATGTGCGGTTTGCTAAAGAGCATCCTTATCGTTGGAAATTGTTATTTGAAAATGAATGGGTGGAAGGGGTGCCAGAGTGGTACTTGGATGAGGTGAATATGAAGTTGAGGGAAATTGAGGGTGAACTTGTGCGGCGCTTTTATTTGAAGATGGAGGAGGCTATGAAGCTGGTTGGTTTTTTTTGGGCAGCTATTCACGGTATTACTTCGATTATGCTAAATGAAAAGATGCGGGTTGTTGAGGGGATTATTAAGGAAGAAGATTTAGATGCTTATGTCGATCATTGTTTGATGGGGATGATTCCGTAAGGTTTTGTTTTCTATTGGATGGTTTAAAGCGCAGCGGAAGCTGCGCTTTTTTGTTGCGTGGAGGGGATGGGAGAGTTAGTATTTGTGTTCATGGAACAGATTGAAATTGATAAGTTGGTTGAGCAAAGGTGTGGTGCCATTGGCGGTGAGTTGATGGCGGCGGCGCGGCAGGGACATTTGTGCTTGAGGAAGGAGACTGTGGTTGAAGGTTGTGTTGTGCTTGAGGGGAATGAGGAGCGTTTTGAGGGGATGGTTGGTAGATGGGGAGATCTTTATTATTTGCAGCGTAATTGGGTTTTAGAGGGGGAGGTTGTCAGGGGCTTTTTGGGACTTATGGGGGATGTCAAGCAAATTGACTTGGAGGATGTGGGGAAATTGAATGAGGGGCAGGTTCGGGTTGTTCAGATGGGGCTAAGTGAGAGTGTGCTTTGTTTGACGGGGGGTCCAGGAACGGGCAAGAGTTATGTGATTGGGGAGATTGTTAGGAGGTTTGGAGGAAAGGTTTGTGTTTGCGCGCCGACGGGAAAGGCGGTGGCTTTATTGAGGGAAAAGTTGGAGTGCGAGGTGGGGACTTTGCATGGTGTTTTGGGAATTAGGGGCGGAAAGGATGTTCTTTTTGGGGGAAAGGAATTGGATGCCGGAATGGTGATTGTTGATGAGTGTTCGATGATCGATGTGGGGCTTTGGGCGGCTCTTTTGAGGTGTGTGAGAAAGGGTACTAGGTTGATATTGGTGGGGGATCATGATCAGCTTCCTCCAGTTGAGGCGGGAACGGTGTTTGGGGAGCTGTGCGGTTATATGAAGGAGAGGGGACGGGGCTATGTTCATCTGGATGAGTCTATGCGAAGTGATCGGAAGGACATTTTGGAGATGGCGGAGGCTGTCAAGCTTGGGAAGATGATTAGGTATGGGAAGCTAGAGCGGAAGGTGGAGGAATGGAAAAAGGGAGGCTATAGAATATTGTCATGTTTGAGGAGGGGCCCTTTTGGGGTGGAGGCGATTAATGAGCTGATGTGGGAAGAGGGAGAGATTCCGATTATGATCACGCGGACGGATAAGCGGATGGAGCTGAGTAATGGTGAAATGGGAAAGTTGATCAAGAGGAATAAGGGAAGAGCTCTTGGAAAGGATGATGTAGCGGTTTTTGGAAAGAGGAGATTTCCTGCGGTTTTACTTCCTGAGTTTGAGCCGGCTTATTGTTTGTCTGTTCACAAGAGTCAGGGGAGTGAATTTGATCGGGTAGTGCTACTGGTTCCTCAAGGTGCGGAGGTGTTTGGGAGGGAGGTTTTATATACGGGGATTACTCGGGCGAGGGAGGAGATTGTGGTCCTTGGTGATGAGGGAATTATTGAAGAGTGTCTTAAGGGGACGGCTGTGAAAATGTCTGGAATACGGAGAAAGTTATGCGCATTGTGATTTGTTTGATGGTTTTGATGAGCTCTTTGAGAGCTCTTACTTTGGATGAGCAACGGGGTTTGATTAGTGCGGGGGTAGAGGAAATCATTCAGTCGGTAGATCCAACGGCGCTTGTGGGAATAAAGGTTTACTCTTTGGATGAGGGAGTTCTTTTGTATGAGAGGAATGGAGCGGCGAGATTTGTTCCGGCAAGTAGTTTGAAGTTATTTACTGCAGCGGCAGCTCTGGAGTGTTTAGGATGGGACGATCGGTTTGAGACGCGGGTAATGACGGAGGGTAAGATTGAGAAAGGTGTTTTAAAGGGTAACTGTTTTTTGGTGGGGTCGGGAGATCCTAGCTTGACAGGTTTGGATTTGGTGGAATTGGTTGATGGAATGGGGGCCTTAGAGAAGATTGAGGGTGACTTGGTTTTGGATTTGAGTTGTTTCGAGGATGGCCCGCAAGGACCGGGTTGGATGTGGGATGAGGAGCCGGAATTTTGGTGTGTGTCAATGAGCGCTCTTAATGTGGACCATAATTGTGTTAATGAGGTTGCGATTTTAGAGCCGGAAAAATTAACGGGGGCACTATTTAAGGGGCTCTTGGAGCGGAAGGGAATTGTAGTTGAGGGTGAATTAAAGGTGGGGGAGACTCCTGAGGGGGCTATGATTCTTGCTAGCCATCTATCTGAGCCGGTTGGTAAGCTTATTAAGGTGGCTCTTAAGAGTTCTGATAATTTGTATGCGAACTGTCTGTTTAAAAAGATGGGCCTTTCTTGGAAAAAAGGACGGGAAAGGGTTGAAGGTTTCTTAAAAGAGTATGTGGGGCTTAATCCTGAGGAGCTTGTTGTAGTGGATGGAAGTGGTGAGTCTCGCTATAATTTGGTTTCTCCGGCACAGATGGTGGATTTCTTGAAAAAAATGCGAGGTAATCGAGATTTTAAGGGTGCTTTATCTGTAGGGGGGGAAGATGGAACGTTAAAAAATCGGATGGGGACGATTTCAGGAAAGGTAAAGGCAAAGACGGGATCGATGACGGGGGTTTCCTCTCTTTGTGGTTATGTAACGACCGATTCTGGAAAGGAACTGGCAGTAGCGATCTTTGTGAGCGGTTATGTGAAAGAGGGACGGGAAATTAAGAAAAAGCTGGAAGATGGGATCTGCCAAATGCTCGTTAACTTGCAAGAATAATTACTGTATTGGAAGGTGCTTTCATGGTTCCTGTCCAATGGTACTTTTCTGAAAATTGGGTAATCAGAAAGGTGTTTTCTTCTAGTAGAAGATCTAGGGTGCTTTCATCAGTGGCATTTTTATTTTTTATACACCAAGCTTGCCAGTTTAAGATGACAGGGGAGTTTTGCTTAAAGGCTACGACACCGGATTGTGGTACTTTTTGGCTGGAGTAGGAGATGGCAAACCCATCTTCGACTAGACTCATTTCAAAGAGTGGAAGGAGTGTTTGTTTGATGATGCAGTTAATACCTGTCCAGATCGTATTTTCATAAGGGCTTTTTGGAAGGGCAAAGGCTTTTGATTTTGCTTTGAGTAATGTTCCATTTTGCTGGCACCAGGCGGAGGCCTCGCTACTCATTCCAAAGTCACAAAAGGTGAGGGGAAAGTTGTTGTGTTTGGAATAGTTTTCAAACCAAGGTTTAAGAAATTTTTCTTGGGTCTTGTCGCACCCTGTCATTACACCTTTAGACATCTTAAACTCCTAACTTGGTTTTCACCTTATTCATATCTTGGTATATAAAGGTGTAAGAGTTTTTGAGGAAATAAAATGTATAAAAATTTGATTGAAGAAGCGGTTAAGGATGGGATCAAAAAGATTTCTGTAGAGGCTTTAGTCCGAAAGGATAGAAAGGTTTTATTGATTGAAGAATTAGGGAAGGGACAAGTTTTTTATGGTTTCCCTGCAGCTAGCCTTAGGGAAGAGGAGAGTATTCCTCAGGCGTTGCAGCGAGCGGTGACTATAAATACTGTGATGCAACTTAAGGAAGTGACGAATTATTTAGGTCATTACGATTATGATGGTGTCCGCCATTACCACTTTGTTGTGGAGGTCAATGATCCTTATTCTTTAGAAGAAAATACAAAGATCGCTTATGCGTGGCTTGAGGTACAGGAAGCGGTCGGATATCCGATTACTGACGAAGTTCGCGAAATGCTCGATCTTTATAACAAGATTTGAGTTATGCGGTTTTCTGAAGATTTGCCATCCGCGATTTTGCGCGGGCGGCTTTATTTTCCTTATAAATACCGTGCTTTACTCCTCTATCCATTAGACTATAAACGGATTTAAGAGCGATCTGCATTTTTTTTTTATCTTTTTCAGTAAGTGCACTTTCAAAAGTGCGAACTGCAGTTCTTACACGAGATTTAAATGAATTATTTCTAAGGTTAGTTTCTTTGCTTTGCTTCATGCGCTTTAGCGCTGTAGGACACTTTTTTTTTGGTCCATCTTTTTTTTCTTCTGCCATGATACGTTTCCGCCTGTTGAAAATGATTTATGGAAAATAATATAACAATTATAGAATAATTCGTCAATTAGTAAGAATGGAGACAAATCGATT
>CBEWFH010000111.1:0-4999 GCA_965555895.1 uncultured Simkaniaceae bacterium | reverse complement strand
AAATATGAGAATAGTCTATGTTAGGAGTGTCTACAAAAACGGGGGAAGATCAGATCTTGTCAAAGGGACTAAGCTTTCAATATAAAAATGTACTATACCAACTAAAGAAGCCTAGAGAAGCAAATCGGTTGCAAAATCAAAAGATCCATATTTTAGAGACATTAGATGGGGACCTAGCGGTAGAAACCCAGAAAGGAGAACCCCTGGAAATCGTCCCTTACAGCGAGTACACAGGAGAAGTGCAAAGGACACTAGACTCCAAAGAGATAGGATTGTGGGTCTGTTTGCAAACGAAGTTTGTGAACAGACCCACAATCCTCAGGGCTCGGCCATTCACAAGTTCACAGCAAGGCTGCAAACTAGCGAACAACCTCGCCCTGGAAGAAGAAAAGCTTCTCCCTCCTTTTGGTTGGAAGGAGGACATTTTAACTTAGCTTTGACATGAATGAAGAAAAATTTAGGGAAGGTTGAAAAAAAATAATAGGGGGTCTAATGTGGAATCGTATGAGACATTTAGCCTTAGTCGTTTTACTGTCAATATCCTCCATCCTTTTTTCCCATGAAGTCACAAATCAGCGGGGAATTCTTTCGATTTCTCCCATTGACCTTTTTTTTCTGATACCTACAAAGGGATTATTAAGAGAGTGCTGATTGTAAATAACTTGAGTAAAATTAACCTTAGAGGAGATGTCTTTGTTGATATCGATAAACTAAAGGGAAAAGAGCTCATAATCATCCTCCAAGAGGAAGGATCCTCTTTTATAAAGTTTGATAGATTGGTGGTAACAATCAGTGGTAGTTCTGAGGCATTTCTCAAAGGAGAGGTAGAAGATCAAACTGTATATATCACAGGTTCTGGAATGTATGAAGGTGAAGCCTTAAAATCAAAAAATGCTGCCGTCCATATTCAAGGAGCAGGAACAGCCTTTGTATGTGCCACTGATAAATTAGAGAGTTCTACTGCTGGATATGGTCATATTCATTACGTAGGTGTTCCGAAAACAATTAACGATAAAATTCAAGGTGAGGGGAAGATCTCACCCTATAAAAAGGGGATGAAGAAATGAAGATGGAAGGAGGGGAAAATTCTAAGAAAAAGTTGTGGATTACAATCCCTGCAATTTTTCTTATTCTCATTATTTTGTTAACTTTATTCCTCCCAACCTTTCTTTCTACAGAGAGTGGAAAGCATATTATAATTGGGATGGTAGAAAAAAAAACGGGTGGAAATTTAGAAATTGGAAATCTTTCTCTAGGTTGGTTCAGTGATCAACAAATCGATAAACTCCACTTTTCAGATCAAAAAGGGGGGCAAATAACCCTCACTACCCTCACAAGCGGCTGCCCTTTTTGGCACATCATAATGAGACGTGGAACAATTGGAAAGACCCAAATCGACTCTCCTAAAATCATCTTTTCAACAAAAGGGCCAACAAAAGCTCCATCTGAGAAAATTCCCAGAAAAAAAGCTAAAGAAGAAAAATCCATTTGGTCTGATTTTAAAGGGCATTTAGTTGTAACAAACGGAATAGTGACAGTCAGAAATGAGATGACCATTGAGGACCTTTACCTCGATATTCATATGACCAAATCTAATGTAATCAAAACACTGATTATCAATGGAAAGACTAGGCAAAATAATATTTTAGGGAGCATTGATGTCAAAGGTAAAATGGAGCGGTGGTTTGAAGGAAAAGCAAACTTCACTAACCTTCCTGTCGAAGGGCTTGATCGGATCGTTAGCTTGCTTTATCCCACATATCAAGGACTCCTCCTAGAGTCCCTTGGTGACAGCGTCAATGTGCAAATAGAATCCATTGCAGGTAGAGATCAGCTTAATCTAAACCTCTCCCTTCTCTCTCCCCGTCTTTTAGTGGATTTAAAGCCTAAATACTCTGAAAATCAGTTCGTCTTAACTCAAGGGGGGCGGATTGCTTGGACAATAAAGCCCTATGTCTTCAATCACTTTAGCAAAGATGCCCAGCTTCAAAACGATGCCCAAGGAGAACTTCGCCTCGATTCAGCAATCCTCCCCTTTAAAAAGAAGCTCGAATTTCCGTCACTAGCAGCTGTTGGAAGCTTCACCTTTTCAAATGGAAATTTTCTCCTTAAACAGATCAATGAACGGGTTAGCATTGAAAGCTTAACTACTAATTTTTCAACAAAAAATCTTAAGGAACTTCTTACCCTTAACATAAGTAGCTCTCTCAAGTTTCAAGGAGGGAATAGCTCTGGAATTAGAGGAACAGCCTCAATTCAAAATGTCCTAGAAAAGAGTCGCTCATTTCCTGCTATAGATCTAAATGTCGATAACCTCCCTTTAGCCCTTGTCGATAGTAGGAATGAAAGCTCCCTTGCCAAATATTTAGGGACAACATTTAGCGGAAAAATTCAAAAGTCAAATGACCGTTTTACCGTTTCAGGGAGAACTCCCCTCCTCCAAATTTCAGATACCGTATTAATGATAACAGATCGTGCCCATCTAAGCACCCCATCTACCTTTTCATATACGGTGCAGCCACAGCTTTATGAAAGCCTTACTCGCCCCTTTGTACTCAATGGAACCCTTAAATATTTGGATGTCCCTTTAAAAGATGAGGCTCTCATGTTTTCTGAAGCTGCTTTTGAGCTTGATATAGGTTCTCAAGCAATTGAACTAAACGATCTATTCTCATTAGGGAGAGCTTCTCTTCCAACCTTAAGTGCTGCAATTAAAGGAACTTCTCTTGAAATGATTCATTTTAATGGAAATAGCCAGCTGAATTTTGGATCGGGAACTATGGGAGAATCGATTTTAGGAAATACGATCGGACTTACAGTAGATGGGACGATCAAAGCAAAGGATGAAGTAGAGCTTCCTCGCTTAAATATTGCTCTTGATGGAAGGAAATTCAAAGGGAATATAGAAGGAGCCATTGAAAAAAATATCTTCATCTTAAAGAATGCTTTAAAGGGTGACTTCCTCCTAGAACCCAGCCAAATCAACCCTATCCTTTCAAAGGATGATAAATATCCTCTCCTTTCAAAGGCAACACCCTTCCATATTGAAATCAAGCCAAGCAAAATCCCTCTCAAGGGTGCCGATCTTGCAGACCTATCTTTAAAGGGGAAAGGGACTATCGATTCTCTTTCCATGATCAATCCTACAAACAGATACCCCTTTGATTTCCAGAATGTTGAACTCGACTTCGACTTGGATGGGAAAAAGAGTACCCATACTGTCCATTTTGAAGGAAACGCTCTCGAGGAAAATGCAAAAGGGGGAAAACTTGAGCTTACACTTATTGGAAAAGGAAAAGCCTCAGAGCTGGTCTCCTCTCCAGAAAATATAAAAGCCTCAATGTCCAACTTCTCCTCCCAAATAGCCGATGTGATTTTTAAAACGAAAGGTCAACTCCCCGATATGATAGGGGCTACCCTCAATATGAAATATGAGATGGAAAGAATTGGCAAAAACCAAAATATCGATATCTATATCAAAAGCCCCAACCTCGACCTTGATGGCTCATTTGTTACCAGGCAGCTTCTCGAGCTCCGCAACCCCCGAAAGCCATTAAAAATCCGTTGGGATGTTACCGAAAAAGGGTACGACGCTTTCAGGAGATGGCGAAACACAGGAGAGCCTCTGACTTCAAATAATCCCCTCTTTGAGATCGATGGAACCGGCTCCTTAAAAATTCAAATTTCCCCGTTCACAGTTCCCCTTAAAGAGAAGGGAAAAGGGTTTCCAAAGCCTGATTTTAATATGTATGGCAGCCTGTTTGATGTCAACGTTCGGATTAATGACATAAGGCTCAAAGAAGGGAGAACAGGAGTTATTACAGAGCTTAAAAACTTCGATTTCGATATTGCAAAACAAAGTACCGGAAATACCCCTCTCACCTTCAAGTTTAACGGGAATGTCTCCCCTTACAAAAAAGGGGGAAACGGTAAGATTCAAGGAAGTGGAAAACTTCAAGACTTCCTTTCCAGTACCGGCGCTCTTGATTTAAGCAATGTCACCACATCGATCCACGCCCAAATCAAAAACCTTCCCAGCGTCTTTGTCGATGCCCTATCCAAGTTCGACGCCTCCTCAAACTTTCCTCCTTCAGCCTTTTTAGGTGATCTCTTCAATGCCAGCTTCGACGCTGAAGTAACAAAAAGCCAAGGGAAAGTGACCATGGATATCGATGCCTCTGCATGCAAAGCACTTTTTGATGGAATTATCTCCGATGGAATACTCTATCTGAGTCAGCCCCTCAAAACGGTCTTTACCATTACCCCTCAACTTAACGACGTCCTCGATAAAAGTGCCAAGCTCGTTGTTGTAGCCATGGAAAAACCGATCACCCTCCTTATCCATGATAAAGGGTTCTCCGTTCCCCTAAAAAACCTCCATATCCGTAATATGAGCTTTAACTATGGGCAGCTCGATCTCGGACAAATCGTCTGCAAAAATGTCGGAAGTGCCGGCGAGGTCGGCGGCCTCTTTAAAATGGACAGCAGTGGAAATATCTCTCTTTGGTTTGCCCGTTCAGAATTTAATATGAAAAGGGGAAAGATGTATGTCGACCGGACAGAGATTCTCTTTAATGAGACCTACCAAGTCTGCCTATGGGGACAAGTTAAATTCCCCAAACGGTACGTTGACATGACCCTTGGCCTAACGGCAGGTGCCCTCAGCGCTGCCCTCGGCATTAAAGGAATCGATAACGACTACGTCCTCAAAATTCCTGTCGAAGGCCCCTTTGGCAATGTAAAAATCGATACCGGCGCTGCGACTGGAAAGATTGCCTTCCTGGTTGCCAGAAAGCAAATCGCTCCCAAAGCGGGGATCTGGGGACAAGTTCTTGGCGCTGTCGGCGATCTTGCCGATAACCAAGCAGACGTTCCCCCTCCTAAGCCCCCCTTCCCCTGGCAACAGTGAAACTAGCTTGCAGGATCGAAAGCAATTATAAAAAAGGAGAGTGTTTACCTAAAGGTTGATAATCCTAACTTTTGAAACGAATCGAATATT
>CBEWFH010000110.1:0-5002 GCA_965555895.1 uncultured Simkaniaceae bacterium | reverse complement strand
GGAGGCATACCAAGATGTGGGGACAATTTGAAATCCAAAGAGTGTTCCAAATCCAAAGAGTTCACGGATGAAACCGACACCAAGGAGAACAAGGGCATATCCGGAGGCGGCACCTAATCCATCAAAAAACGCGGGAAGAGGAGTGCTATTTTTTGCCATTGCTTCAGCCCGCCCCATTACCAAACAGTTGGTGATAATCAGTCCGACAAAGACTGAAAGAGTGAGGGACATTTCATAGAGGTATGCTTTGAGAACTTGGTCAACAATAATAACAAAAAGGGAGATGATCGCAAGCTGGGCAATCATTCGAACATTGGGGGGTGTCCACTTTCTAATGAGGGAAACAAAAAGGGAGGAAAAGGCGGTAACAAAGATCACAGCAATGCTCATCGTGACTGCAACACTCATCTTAATGGTGACGGCAAGGGCAGAGCAAATTCCTAAAATCGCAACGAGGATTTGGTTGTTATTCCAGAGTTGGTCTTTATAAAAATAGAGGAGATTTTTTTTATTGACCAATTTTTATCTCTCCTTTTTGTGCACGGAGGAGGAAAGGGCGGTAGGGAGCGAGGGAGGTTCGAAGAGCCTCATTTACTCCACTGACAGTAATTGAAGCGCCGGGGATCCCATCAACGGCACTATCAGAGATTGGGCTATCGCCATAGGTTTCGGCCGCCGTTGTCTTGACTACTTTTATCCCAAGGGGAGCTCTTTCAAAGTTTGTTGTTCCATCGGGACTTTTTTGGAAAATCACTTTATTAAAAAACTGTTCTTGCCAATCAGATAGGGCAATTTCTCCACCGAGACCTGGGGTCTCTTTTTGGTCATACCAGGTCATACCTAAAATCACATCTCCATTTGCTTTAATTCCCAAATAACCATAAATCGCATCCCAAAGTCCATACCCATTTACAGGGAGGACATAGCCATAAGGGGTGGTGCTTTGGGTATTCTCTTTGACGAGGTAGACCAGTTTGTAGGGAAGATGGGCAAACCCAAGTTTTACATTATCGGTTAAATAGACCTGCTTGATGAGTCCTGCTTGTTCGAAGGTGTAAATTTTTCCTATATTATCGGTGAGGCGAGCTAAAATTCGCGACTCAAAAACGCTTAAAATTTCATCATTTTTTGCTTTTGGGGGATTGGAGCCGGTGTAGGAGATGAGCCTTTCCTTTCCGGTACTATAAATGGCGGGCTCTTCATCTAAGAGAAAATGCCCTTCATAGCCTAAAATACGAGCGGCAACAAGGAGCTGCTTGCTTCGGTAGATCTCTTTAGCATTTTTTTTTGGAGTTTTTAAAACTTCAGAAAGAATGGAGAGAACAAGAGCGCAAACGCTGCAAATGATTACAATAAAGAGGAGGGTGCGAAAATTGCTAAATGAGGATTTTTTTTCTTCCATACTTTTTCTTTACTGTAAAATTAAGCGTTATATGATCGAAGAGGGGAGCAAAGACATTCCCAAATAAAATCGCGAGCATTACCCCTTCAGGAAAAGCGGGATTAATGGTCCGAATGATTATGACTAAAGCTCCGATCAAAACCCCATAAGCCCACCGTGCTCCTCGCATATAGGGAGAAGAGACGGGATCGGTTGCCATGAAGACAAGAGCAAAGGCTAAGCTTCCCAAAAGGAGATGTTTGTAGGCAGGAAAGGCATGCTTTGCTGCGTTAAAAGCCCCACCATGGGGACCTAGATGAAGAGCTCCCCATTCGAATAGAAGGGCACAAAGGTAAGCGCCGATTGCCATTCCTACCATCGTTCGCCACGATCCGATTCGTGTGTAAATGAGGAGGAGGGCACCGAGTAGACAAGCAAGGATCGAGGTTTCTCCCATCGATCCAATCCTATTCCCAAAAAAGAAATTTCCATTGGTGAGTTTTCCTTGCCCAAAACGGAGCTCGGCGAAGCGGACCGCATCTGAATAATTATCGGGAGAAAGACCTAGTCCCCCACTTTGAAGGGGAGAGGTGATAAATTCTTTTCGTTCATCGGGGGTAATGGTGGAAAGGATGACCCCTTTTTTCCAATGTTTTAATTGATGTTCGATCACATTTTGAGTCGAGACGTGGGGCTCATATTCCAGAGCGATGGCATCGACATGGACTCTTTTGATATCATTACTAATATTAAATCGATTGAGAGCAGAAGCTTGAGAGATTCCATCAATTTCCCCAATCTCTTTATTCATTCGTTGGACACTCTGTCCAATTTCTGTTGTGTTTGTTCCGACCCAAACTGGGCCAGTCATTTTTGTCGGGAAAGCAAAGAAAAGAAAGGCGCGACAGACAAGGGCAGGATTGAGAATATTCATCCCCGTTCCCCCAAAGATTTCTTTTCCTATCACCACACCTGCAGAGACACCAACAATGACCATCCAATAAGGGATTGTCGAAGGTAATATCAGTGCAAAGAGCATTCCTGTAACGAGAAAACCTTCTGAGACTTCATGGCGCCGAATGATAGCAAAGAGAACTTCCCAAAAGCCTCCAACCGCGTAGGAAATAATCATGACGGGGAGAAAGGCGATGAGCCCTTTTTGAAAAATGGGCCAAAAATTGGCACATCCAAATGCAAAATAGCCCCCAAATGTTTCGGAAGCTTTAAAATAAGCATCCATCACTGAAATGCTCCCACTTCCAAAAACAAAACTTTGAACGCCACTATTCCAAATCGCAACTAAAATACAAGGGACTAAAGCATAGACGACAATCATCATCCATCTCTTTAGGTCAATCATATCCCGAATGTGGGGACCCCGCGTCGTTTTTATCGGTACTTCATAAAAAAAAGTATCCAATGCATTCACCAAAGGACGGAGGCGATGAAGCTGTTTCCCTTCCTCTGTCAACTGGAGATGAAAATCAAAAATTTTTCGCAATACTGACATTTGTTTGTAAAGGTACTTTTTTTTGGGATTTATTTAAACCCGGACTACATAGAAGTGTATTCTATGAACTGAATGCCCGATAAGACAAGAAGGATAATAGCTGTAAGAAAATAAAAACCCTTTTTTTCTTTCTTCCATTCTATAAACATACCAACGGAATAGACAAAAGTGAGGAGGCTAAAAATGAGTCGAACGTTAATGTAGAATGGCCAACTAACAAAAGTAAAGAGGAGGATCGTAATGCCAATTGCAAGACCTGTAATTTTCTTTGAACGAAATGTAGAGTTGATAGATAAAGTAAACTATCACACAAAAAAACAAGACCTTTTCAAACATATTTCTTCCTTAAAATTAGTATTCCCTATCCCATGAATCGCTATCATTTTCATGGTCTCGATCATTATCAAAATCTCGTCCGCAATCTTTTTCGTGTTTAACATTTTCATTATACTTTTTAGCCGCACTAATAAAATTCTTTGCTCCAGTTGCAACCCTAACAATAGCGCCAGGTATATTTCCGTGTTCAACTGAAAATCCAGCAGCAGAGGAAGCAATTCCTATTCCAACGTCATAGGCAATTTCTCCATTACTATGAGAGGGCTCGGAACTAGTTTCTTGTTGCGACTCCTCTCCAAAAGAATAAGTATTAGAGGAGAAGAAGAAAATTATAAAGATAAGCGATATTTTTTTCATTTATTAGGGATTGTTATTTAAGATTTCATTTAATTTTATTAAACTTAACCCCCAATCAATAAAAGATTCTGAAAAATCGTTTGCTTCTAAATCATATTGGGTTAATTTTTTTTTTAAAGCACTGATTGCAGCATTTCTCTTGTTATGGACGACATAAAATGCAGCTTCATTAAATGCATCTTCTATGTCCATTTGATCTGTTTTGCCAGTTGACCAATTGACAAACTGATTTGATAAATACACTGTGTCGTGGTTTGCATAATCAAAAGAGCGGGTTAAGGTTTCTTTAGCTTCCTCTTCACGACCTTCATTAGCTAAAATAAAACTAACCGAAAGACATTGTGGAGTTACTGAAGAAAAAAGAAAGCTCATGGAAACAAAAAAAATGACTAGAGAAGATCTGAACACACTAAACCATCTTACTGAAATTAAAGTATAAATTTGCTCTTGTAGAGTCTTTTAAAACAAGAATTTTTTTGGCAAGGTTCAACATAGGGTAACAAAAAAATAATGATATAGCAGGGCCCCTAAGAGCATACTTTTCTTTTTAGAAAAACAAGAACATACCAAAAAGCTCGCATGTCATCTATGAATATTACCAATTTATCAACCATTTTTAAAATTAAAAATGCCTCTTCGGTGCTGCCCCTTTGAGCTTTAATCCGCACAGTCAAATCGCCTCTTTTTCGGGATCTCGTGTCTTAAACACTGCGATCCCTCGTGCAAGTCGATTTTACAAGAGCGCCTTGAAGCCATCGGCTCCTTCTGCACGTTCTTTCCAAATTTTACAATTTGGAGCCCGTGTCATACGCAGAAAAGTCTTTTGTTTTTTCTTAAACTTAGTATACCGGAAAGCACGGAACCAAGCGATAGAAAAAGGACGGGAGCTAACGTCTCAATTCGTACATAGTGTCTATAGTCTTATCACTGATCAATTGCAATAAGTAGCAGAGATTGAGGAGGGAGCTTATGAGCTATTGGAAAATGTTTCTTCTACTCTTCATGATAACTCTCCCATTGAGGAAAATCCTAACGATGCTTTTCAAAAGCAAGTAGCTCAAGGTCATAAAAAAATCGATGAGATTTTTTAGACGCGTTATGCAGCTTTATATTCTGATGAAGCAAAAGCAGTAGAAGCGGAAATCACGACAGGGATTTTGTCGTTTCCTGGAACTGGGGTTGGAAAGCCAAAGATACCCTCTAAGTTTTTTGAAAAAAACTTGAAATATATTTTTAGAAATGATCCAGGACATTTGATAGACACGCCTGCAAATAGAAAACTTTTGCTGGATGTTGCAAAAGATCCAAAAAATTTTATGGGAGTGGATAAATTTGGGAAATCTTGGCATGCTAAAATGCAAAAAGAAGGGAAGATTTTAAATAATACTTTAAAGGGGTAATGGCAGTTTGGTCCGCAG
>CBEWFH010000109.1:0-5035 GCA_965555895.1 uncultured Simkaniaceae bacterium | reverse complement strand
ATTTCAAAACATGTCATTCCAATCTCCCCTTTTCCAAGATTGGCATGACGGTCTTTTCTCGATCCTAAAGGATGGAGAGAATCATTTACATGAAAGGCATAGAGGAGCTCTAGTCCTACATACTTGTCAAACTCAGTAAGTGTTGCTTCCCACGCAGCTTCATCTCGTATATCATACCCAGCAGCAAAAATATGGCAGGTATCAATACAAACACCAATAGGGACTTTTCCTTTAACACCTTTGATAATGTATCCAAGCTCTTTAAACTTACTTCCTATTGTGCTTCCTTGACCAGCTGTCGTTTCAATAAGTAAGCGGGTCTTTTTATTTTCGAGCAAAGGCTCTAAAATAATTAGGCTTTCAACGATTCTATCGAGGCACTCCTCTTCTGGAGCACCCGTTGCAGCGCCGGGGTGAAAGTTCATATAAGTTAAATCAAGAGCGAGACACCGCTCAATTTCCTCTCGAAAGGCTACCCGGCTTTTAGCAAGGAGCTCGTTTTTATTCGATCCCAGGTTGATAAGATAGCTATCATGGCTCATGACATCGGTGATGCCACTCTCAGATAAGTGTTCTCTCCATTTCGCCAGGTCATCTTCAGAAAAGATCTGGCCTTTCCACTGTTTTTGATTGCTGGTAAAGATTTGAATGGTTGTTGCACCAATTGCTTGGCCTTGGATGAGAGCATTGTGCACACCTCCAGCTGTGGAGGTATGTGCACCAATAAGTAATCGCTCTCCCGCATTCATTTAGTGAGTATGCGCTAGGAACTCGCAAACAAGGGCGATATTAATCGGAAGAGGAAGGACAATTTGGTCTGCTTCAGGAACTGAAAGGAGTTGTCCAGAAAACTTTTTCTCATCAAGAGAAAGATATTCAGGGACAGTTCGCGATGTGTTTTCTACAGACTCTTTAAGTCCTTTCATATTTTGTGTCTTTTCTCTCACAGAAATAGTCATTCCAGCTTTTACACGAAATGAGCGGATATCCACTTTCTTTCCATCAACAAGGATATGACCATGGGCCACAAGTTGTTGTGCTTGGAAGATTGTTGATCCAAATTTTAGCTTATAAACGATATTATCTAAGCGACACTCAAGGCGTTGAAGAAGAAGATGGGCTGCATTTCCTTCGTTTTTGACCGCTTCGTGGAAATACCGAAGGACTTGTTTATCAGTAAGCATTCCATAAACGGCTTTGAGTTTTTGCTTTTCATCAAGCTGAACACCATAATCTGATTTTTTTCTCCGTTTTGCACCATGCATTCCTGGAGGATTGGGTTTGTGTAGTAGGGGGTTGCGCAAGCGTCCAAAGATATTCACTCCAAAACGACGAGCTATGCGGTTTTTTGGACCAGTATAACGTGACATTAGTTACTCCTTAGTAATCAAGACTAATCATCGTATTGCAAATGACAAATTTTGCACAAGCGCTACAATTCTTTGTTTTTGTATTGTGCTTATAATCAGTGACATATAAAATAGTAAAAAGTTATTGGAAAATCAAGTATAACAGAGGTAGGGTAATATAGAAGGGTTACTAATATGAAATGGAAAGCAATAGCCTTTGAGGCAGAAGTCATATCAAAAGATGTACTAGGTAAAGAATTTTTAACAGAAGAGCTTTACCTTACTTATCGTGACCAGGTAAACGTTTTAAAAAAGCGCTTAGCAACTTTGGCTGAGTCAGGATCCCCAAATGTTTTAAGCCAAATCGAAGATAAGTTTTTTCTCATTGAAACACGTCTAAAAGTTTTGAACCCTACTCATCGAATTCAAACAAATTTTGAGTTTTTCACTCGAAAAATCTATCATGTAAAAGATCGCCTTTCTCTCTTAAAAGAAAGTTTAGAGGCCTTTAAAAATGGGTATTCTAACCTTTCGACAATCCACTGCAAGAAGCAAGAGATCAAAAAGGAAATTGCCCTTTTAGAACAGCAGCTTATTGATGCCAAACCAACGAGAAGCTCTCCTTGCTTAAAACTCATTTTTGAGCTAATCTTGCTCCATTATGGAAAAGAATTATCTTGTCTTAGCTTTCTATGTTTTTACGAAAATTATCGAGCCCCAACTTGAGGTGAAAAATTGGAAGCGTTTCCTTAAAGATAAGGATGCGAAGGGGCGTATCTACCTCAATGAGGAAGGGATCAATGCCCAGATGAGCATTTCTAAAGATGAAGCTCCTGCTTTTTATGAGTGGTTTTGTGGAGATTCTCGGTACAAAGAAACCGAGATAAAGGTCCATATTTTTCCTGATCAGGCCTTTTCTAAATTGACGATCAAGTATCGCAAGCAACTTGTAGCAATGGATAAAGAGTATGACCTGAATCAAGGGGGAAAACATTTGTCGAGCACTGAGTGGGCGAAGATGATCGAAGAGCGGGATGAAGATACCTTAATTCTCGATGTTCGGAATGATTATGAGTGGGAAGTTGGCCACTTTGAAAGGACTGAAAAGCCCGAGTTTGAGACCTTTCGAGAGTTTCCAAAATATGCTGAAGAGCTAGGAAAAACCCGCGATACTAAGAAGACTAAGGTGATGATGTATTGTACGGGTGGAATCCGCTGCGAACTTTATTCCTGCCTCCTCAAAGAACAAGGTTTTGATGAGGTTTACCAACTAAGTGGTGGAGTTATTAAGTATGGTCTCGAAGAGGGAAATAAGCATTGGAAGGGAAATCTCTTTGTTTTTGATGATCGCCTAGTTGTTCCGATTAATAACGAAGAAGAATCAGAAGTGATTAGTCAGTGCTCTTCTTGCAGTATAAAGATTGACATCTACTACAACTGCGCCAATATGGATTGCAATAAGCTCTTTATCAGTTGTCTAAAATGTGCGAAAAAAATGAAAGGGTGTTGCTCAGAGCCTTGTATGGAAGCTCCCCGCGTTCGCTCCTTCGAGGCGACTGAGAACCCCAAACCCTTCAGAAAACTTCCTTACGAAGAAAAGATCAAACTAACAAGCTCCTAAAACTCTCCGGGGGGCCTCTTTTTGTCGATTAATTCTATCGCTGCGGCCTTTAATGTCTTAAGTCCTTCTTCAAACCCCACTTCTACAAGGAGTTGATCTAGATATCTCATCTCAGATTGAAGTTGATCGCACATCGACTCCAACTTCGCTATTTTCTTGAGCATTTCATCTTGGTCCACGTTCTTAGCCATCCTTTCATTAAAGCTTAATGCAAAAGGTGTGCCAATACTGAAGTTTGCAGAAAATTTTGGTCTATGATAGCAATAAACTAGAAGATAATGGAGTTTTATGGATCCGGGACTTTCCCTCTTATTTCGTTTAATGAGTGCCTCTTGGGTCTTAATCGGAAGCTTTGAGGGCGAAAAAAAAGAAAAAAAAGCGATAGATAAGGCTGATCAAGAGGAATGGCTTTTTCCGAGTGATAGGACTTTCGATTGAGTTTCAAACTCAAGCATTAACTCTTTCATCTTAAGAGGATAGTCAAATCCTCCTAGAGAGCCATTTCCTTGAATCACACGGTGGCAAGGGATGACAAGAGGATAGGGGTTTTTATTGCAAACATTGCCGATTGCCCGGGCACCTTTTTCTTCCCCTGCGAGGGAAGCAATTTCTCCATAGCTTGCTACCTCTCCAAATGGGATTTTTTCTATCGCTTGGAGTCCTTTTTTCATGAAGGGGCTAAAGAGGGTAAATTCGAGAGGCAAAGGGTTCCCCGTTTTCCTTTTAGAATAAAGGATCATCCACTCCAAGATTTCACTTTCCAGACCTTTACTAATAATAGCGCAACTAAGTCTCTTTGCCTCAGCAAGGGTGATCCGTACAATGGTGTTATTTTCTGTATAGAAAGTTGCTAGAATAGAAGGGCCCGAGATCCAAGTTTCTTGAACCTCGGTTTTTTGATTTTTATTTTCTATGGAGTGCACGATCATTCATAATCGCAATATTTTCTTCGATGTCACAGAGTTCACGATATTTTTCTTTACTAACCGCTTGGTTGTTATAGTAATACCGTGTTCGAGACATTCCGTCAAAGAAGACGATAGAGGGACCATGTTTTTGGCCATCCATCCATTCAGTTTCTTCTACAACAGTTTCACCATCAACAAAGTGGCGTTCTTTTCCATCTTTTTGGCCATCACGATAGTTAATCTCCAAGTAGCGACACCCATTTTGATAATAAGTGGCGGGTCCATGAAGAACATCGAGTTTATAAGACTCTATAGAAATCGGTTCTCCAGTCGGGGCAAATACCTTCTTCTCTCCATGGATTTTACTGCCTGAAAGTGGGGCTATGACATGAGGCATTCCATGGGGATGAAATGTTTCTCTAAGGACAGAGAATCCGTTTTCAATCGTCTCTTTGGCCACAACATTTTCGTGTTGGTCCCGCGTAATGCGTGTTCCCGCTCCCTTAGAGACTCGGTGCATGGTTTCATTTTTTTCGTTGTAGTACTCTCCTTCAAGGAGTTCACTATTATGACACTCTTCGATACTAAGAGGGGTTCCTTTTTGGTACCATTTCGTTGTTTTTAGGTGGGAGGGAGATAGGAATACCTGTTCTTTTTGTGGAATTCCACGAATATCATAAGTGATTTTCTTAACGAGGTTGCCCCGTTCAAAAATATTTAACGATTCGGTCGTATGAGAATGGGGGAAAGTATAAGTCGTTGGACCACTCAGGATCCCATCTTCATAGGAAGCGGTGACTGTTACTCCATTTCGGAGAGTGGTGACGACCTGACCGGGATAGCCTGTAGCATCCCATTCTTCTTTCGACACATCATATCCATACTTATGGATATAGCGCTTTGAAACGACATTTTCATTTTGATCTTTGCTCGAGTTCTGACAGCCAAAAATAAATAGACCAGAAAGTGCGATGAGCAGAGGAGAAAACCTTTTCATAAATGACCTCGGTAGATTGCTATTTTTTAGATCGTAACATTATCACCCCAAAAAGTCACCTGTTTTCAATTTATGGGACTTTCTCAATAGTCCCTTATATATAAGGGGCGTGTTGCAAACGGGATGATTTTTTTTCAGAGATCGATTAAACTGTTTCTTT
>CBEWFH010000108.1:0-5053 GCA_965555895.1 uncultured Simkaniaceae bacterium | reverse complement strand
TTAGCGATTATCGTCACCGACTTTGGGCTGGTTCATACCGAGATCCTTTACACACCAAAGAAGCTAAGCAGCTTCTCTATCAAACGAATTGAATCCTATTTTAATTTCCGCCTGACCGGTCTTGATCGACCGAAGTTAAACACACAAGAAGAGGAAATCGGAGCCAATTTTTATAATGAACTGATGATGCGCCATATTGTGGGGTATTCAAACTTTAGTGCAAAAGATATTTATAAGACCGGTTTTTCAAAGCTGATCCGTTTTCCAGAGTTTCGAGATGCTACGGTCCTTGCAACAGGTCTTTCGATCTTTGAAAACACCGCTTATATGCGCATCCTTTTGGAAGAGTGCACAAAAGAAGGAAATCTAAAGATATGGATTGGGAATGATCTCAATCACCCTTCTGCCTCAACCGTACAAAGTAGTATTATTGCTGTCCCTTACTTCATCCATGGAAAGGCTGTCGGTGCGATTGCCCTACTGGGGCCCATCCGGATGCCCTATCCAAAACTTTTTGGAATCCTCCGCGGATTTTCCTTAATTTTAAGTGAAGTGCTGACACGTAATCTCTATAAGTATAAAATCACCTACCGACAACCAGATAGCAACCAAGTAGAGCTAAAAACAGAGCCTCCAATAATGCTCGAACAGCTCGATAATGAAACCTAGGAGTGAATGAAGTGGACGAAGAGCCAAAAGAAGTAGAAGAAGAAAAAAAAGAACCGGTGATCGAAGAGATTGATGAAACCGAACTCCTCAAGCAACAAGTGAAAGAAGAGCAAGAAAAATATCTTCGCTCTCTCGCCGATATGGAAAATAGCCGAAAGAGGATGCAAAAGGAAAAGCATGACACGACCCGCTTCGCTGTGGAAAACGTCATTACAGAATTTCTTGCCCCTTTAGATAATTTTGAGAATGCTCTAAGCTTTGCCCACCAAGCATCTGAAGAAACTCAAAATTGGGCAAAAGGGTTCGAGATGATTTTGGTCCAATTTAAAGACATATTAACAGGACACAAAATAACCCCCTTCTCCTCAGAAGGACAGACATTTGATCCCCATCTCCATGAGGTCTTGGAACTGGAAGAAACAGAAAAACATAGCGATGGAACGATCATTCAAGAGTTTTTAAAGGGATACAAATGTGGCGATCGAATCCTCCGTCCAGCGCGGGTTAAAGTTGCCAAAATGCCACGTAAAGAAGAAGCAGAAACAGATCAAAATAATAATCAGGGAGAAAACTAACTATGGCTAAGAAAAGTAAAGTCATCGGGATTGACCTCGGAACAACTAACTCTTGCGTCGCTGTGATGGAAGGGGGAGCTGCTAAGGTAATCGCGAATGTTGAAGGAACACGGACCACCCCATCGATCGTCTCTTATAAAGATGGAGACAGACTTGTAGGAATCTCTGCTAAGAGGCAAGCGGTGACTAACCCGGGAAAAACCCTCTACTCAACCAAACGGTTTATTGGACGGAAATTTGCTGAAGTTGAGTCAGAAATAAAAACAGTTCCTTATAAAGTTGTTGCAAGTGGCAATGGCGACGCCATCTTTGAAGTGGATGAGAAGACCCTCACTCCTGAAGAAGTCGCTGCTCAAATTCTTATAAAAATGAAAGAAACTGCCGAAGAATATCTTGGTGAAAAGGTAACAGAAGCGGTCATTACCGTTCCCGCTTACTTTAACGATTCTCAGAGACAGTCAACAAAAGATGCTGGTAAAATCGCCGGTCTTGATGTGAAGCGAATCATCCCAGAGCCAACAGCTGCGGCCCTTGCTTACGGTATCGACAAAGCAGGTGCTGATAAAAAAATCGCCGTCTTTGACCTTGGGGGAGGAACATTTGATATTTCAGTCCTTGAAATCGGTGACGGAGTCTTTGAAGTCCTCTCAACCAACGGAGATACACATCTCGGTGGCGATGACTTTGATAACGTTATCATCCATTGGATGCTTGATGAGTTTAAGAAAGAGAATGGAATCGATCTCTCGAAAGATAAGATGGCCCTTCAGCGGATTAAAGATGCTGCAGAAAAAGCAAAGATTGAGCTTTCTGGAACGCAACAAACAGAGATTAACCAACCTTTTATTACGATGGATGCAAGTGGACCAAAACATATGGCTCTAACTTTATCCCTTTCAAAGTTTGAAAGTTTGGTTTCTCCTCTTATTGAAAGATGTATTCAGCCTTGCCTTGATGCTATAAAAGATTCAGGTCTTAGCAAAGATCAAATTCAAGATGTCCTCCTTGTCGGTGGAATGAGTCGGATGCCTGCCGTTCAAGCAAAGGTCAAAGAGATCTTCGGAAGAGAGCCTCATAAAGGGGTGAATCCTGATGAAGTCGTTGCAACAGGTGCTGCTATCCAAGGTGGAGTTCTTTCAGGGGAGGTTAAAGATGTCCTCCTTCTCGATGTGATTCCCCTAACCCTTGGAATTGAAACACTCGGCGGAGTTCTCACTCCCCTTGTGGAAAGAAATACCACTATTCCAACCCAAAAAAAGCAAACCTTCTCGACCGCAATGGATAACCAACCGGCAGTCACGATCGTTGTCCTCCAAGGGGAACGAAAAATGGCAAAAGATAACAAGGAAATCGGTCGGTTTGACCTTACTGATGTTCCTCCTGCGCCGAGAGGAACCCCTCAAATCGAGGTCTCCTTCGATATCGACGCTGATGGAATACTCCATGTTTCTGCAAAAGATCTAGGGTCTGGAAAAGAGCAAAAGATCCGGATCGAAGCCAAATCGGGACTCGATGAGGAAGAGATCAATCGGATGGTCAAAGATGCTGAAGAACATTCTGATGAGGATAAGCTGAAAAAAGATGAAATTGAAAACCGTAACAAAGCGGATAGCCTCGTCTTCCAAGCTGAAAAAGCCCTTAAAGACTACAAAGATAAGATCCCTGATCATCTTACCAAAGAGATTCAGACGCGGATCGACACCGTGAAAAAAGCCCTTGAGGGAACCGACTCTGCAGCAATCAATGCAGCTGCTGAAGAACTCAATACCTATATCCAAAAGATTGGGGAAGAGATTCAAAAGCAAGGAGCCGCTCAACACATGGGCGATGGTGATCAAAAACCTCCTAAGGAAGAAAAGCCTGATATTGAAGAGGCAGAAGTCGAAATCCTCGACGACGACGACAAATAAACAAAAGGGCGCTTTAAGCGCCCTTTTTTATTGTCTCGATAAGATTAATAGCAGACTGATTATGGAGTTTTTCCATCAAATTTTCAGGAAGAAGTGTTATCCTATTCTCGTGAAGACCGAGTCTTTCTTTCACTTGAAGAACCTTTAAGACATGAGCATCAAGAACGTCAAGAGAAATTTCCCCAGTGTCTACAGCGAGAGCAATCGCTCCGTATGCTTTAGGAATCATTTCTGTGAGAAGGACCTCGACATCTTCATAACGATGAGAACCGTATAGGAGAAGATCGTGTCCAGCGAGGAGTGCTTTGACAGCAATTTCTTCAACAGAGTAGTTTTCCGTCAACGCTTTCATATTGAGGGAATCAGTAATAACAAGCCCTTTAAAACCCCATTCGTTTTGCAAAAGATAGGTAACAATCTGTCGCGACATCGAAGCGGGATATTCTTCATCGAGTACTGGCATCATGAGATGCCCTGTCATCACAGCATCAGTGTTTAAATTTTTCTTAAATGGGGCAAACTCCTCCTCTCCTAAGTGCTCAAGGCTGTGGGGAATTAGGGGGAGCCCCTTATGAGAATCAATAGAGGTATCTCCATGTCCTGGGAAATGTTTGATACAAGTAAGGACTCCACCCTTCTTTAGCCCCTGCAACATCATCAAGGCGCAGGTTGATACTCTTTCTGGATCGGAGCCAAAGGAGCGAGAGCCAATAGCGATATTCTCTGGGTTGTTATTAACATCGACAACAGGAGAAAAATTCAGGTGAATCCCCACCATTCGACACTGCATACCAATTTCTTCCCCTGCTTGAAAAATAAGGGATAAGTTATCCACTTTCCCCATCACTTCATTGCGAGGAAAGGAGAGAGTCTCTTCCATTCGCATCCCCAGCCCCCACTCTGCATCTCCGGTACAAAGAAGAGGAAGTTTCGACCGTTTCTGTAGTTCATTGAGAAAGGGGGTCTGCTTAACAGGATGTCCTTGCTTCACAATGACCGCCCCGACATGATACTTATCAATCATTCCTTCAAGGCTCTCTTTTTCAAACTTGGGGCAGGCAGGGACAACAAAAAGCTGTCCAATCTTTTCTTGAACGGTCAGTGTTTCAAGTGTTTTTTCTGCCCATCCTCCATAGAGAGATGAAAAGAGTAGCGCTGGTAAAATAAATAATTTATACATTTTAACTCCTCATGAAAAAAAAATATGATATAATCACCGGTAAATTGGTGGAAAGAAGAAAAAATGTCACAGATTTTCAACCAGTCGCCACATCTCAAGGATGGTTTTCTTGGACAGCCTGGAGCTCTTGGTTTTCAGGAATCTTTACAACGTCGGTGACTATTTTTTCCATGACCCTAAACCTCTATCAGGGGTTGTCCCGCGGGTGTATAGGAAAACAGTTGGGAGAGGTTAAGCCGCCAATTCTTCGATATTTTCCTCGCTTAGCCATCCATACAATTTCTGTCTTTCCTGAGCAATATGATATCGCCAGTATTCATTCGTCATTTTATTGATTTGGATCGATCTCATACTCAAGGTGGTCTCCGCCCCGTCTATAGTCCAACGCATACCACACTGTTCCATTTTATCTTTTACTAAATTTTTGCAGGCTCCCTCGACGACTCCTGATCCAATCGGGTACCCTTTTGCGATATATATATCGTAATGCATGAGTTCTTTTCCTTTTTCCAAATACGTAATGACTTTCCACAAGTATTCTATGACGTGGTAAATATCGATGATGATTATAAACCACAGCAAATGTGTTTTGATCAACTCACGCAATTTGTGCTCTCCATCCATAAGTGCTACGCTGGGCTTTTTCTTTTCTTGATCTCTTTTAAGGGCACTGGTAGCTTCGCGGGGGGGTAGCTAGTTAAACCCTAAATAATGCGGCA
>CBEWFH010000107.1:0-5056 GCA_965555895.1 uncultured Simkaniaceae bacterium | reverse complement strand
AGTTTAAACTCTCCTATGTCTATCTCGATAGCTTGGTTTTCAATGAACCCAAAGTTTTTGAAGAATTGAAGATCTTTATCATAGATTCCCATCTGGTTTCTTTTTGCGACAACGCCTAGTAATGAGATAATTGCACTAAGAGCTTCTTCATAGGCCTTTTCATCAATCAAATGCCCTAGATGTTCAAATGCAAGAATTCCCTTTTTTTGGATAAGGAATTCTATTTTATCAAGGTTTACTTTGATGTGATTTTCATGCTGGTCGATCAAGGTAAGAGTAATCCCCAAGCGAGATGTTTTATTTAGGTGCAAATAGAGAAGTCCTGTTTCCTCTTTTAATTGCTCATAAGCAATTTTATAGCTGGCAAATGATTCTTCTCTTTCTTGGGTTCTTCTCAGGATCTTTTCTTTTGAAAGGAAATATGACTGGGTGCGCATATGCTTCTGCTTAAAAAATTTTATCACATAAAGTCCATCGCTTGATACAAAAGCATAAGTATGGTTTCCACTCCCTAAATAAAAAAAAGGTTGGTTAAGCATTGCTTTTAGCTCCACTTTGGAGGGTACATCAATGGTGTTCCACTTGACGATTGGAGCATACTGGGAGGTGATTTTTTTCAGGGTAAATCCCTTGGACCTCTCGCACCCGACTAAAAGCAAAAGAGAGAGAATGGGCAAAATATACTTTTTCATTGCACCATTTTACTACAGCTGCTTCATACCGTCAATTTCTCTTCTTTCATAAGGGTAAGAATTTTTTTGATATTACTACTTTTTGGAAGGATGAAACCAAGGAGATGAAGGTCAAAAACTTTTAGATATGTAGACACTAGGTCCTCTGAAAAAGAAGGTTCCCTTTTTCTTCATCTGATCAATTAAAGAGCTCTCAGGAGAGCTGATCACGAAGAGAGCGTGATCATTTACCTCTTTGAAGAGGAAGAGAGGTTTATCACCAATAAAATTATGGTCAAGTGCCTTTAGAAAGAGTTTAAAATGATCTTTTAACACTTCTGGAGGTGTTAGCGTTTGCATAAAAGATGGAGAAATCGAATAGAAGTAATTTTCAACAAGAAAATCTGAGGGGGGGCTTCAAGAAGTTCTTTAAACTTCGCCAAGTTTTCATATTTTCGGGTGACCATTCCCCCGTTAAAATCATGGAGCTTGTGGAGGTGAGACTTAAAATAGGCAAAAATTTGTTCCCTAGCTCTCTTAAGATCCTTTCCTTTCTTTTGAATCATAACATCAAAAAGATAGACCTCCTTAATATAGCGATTTTTTAAGATTCCAACTACCTTCCGCTCCATTTTTTTAAGAGTAATTGGGGAAGTCGAAGTAAGAGAAAGAAGGGGAGCATCAGTCTCTTAAAGACGGGATAAAACGACTGAAAACAGAATATGAGAGGGGTTTTGATTATGATATTGGATGATGATTTTTGCTGGATCGTGGATATTTTTCAGCTCCTTGGTCAGGACTTTAAGATGTTGCGCGTTGTTTCCTCGTCAGAGAGGTAAGAGGGGACCTCTTTCTGAACCTTTTGGATCGATTGCCGGATTTCTTTTGGAATCCTTTTTTTCAATAATTTGAGTGTCTCTCCATCAAAGGAGGATTGATCCTCTTTCTGGACCTCCAAATATAGAGTTGAGACCTGTTCCCCCCCCCTTTCATTGATCAGATTACTACCAGGGAAGATCTTAACGGAAGGGATGGTCTTTTGAATCGCTTTTAAAAGGTCTTCTTCCTCTAAACTTTCGTGGGGTTCCATGAGATTTACTCCTATAAGGACAGCCAAAGTCGGAACTCCTTCAACTTTGAGTTGAATCAGTTTAAAGCTTAAATGGCGCTTATCGGGTTTGATCTGCACAGAATAGGTGATAATCTTTTTAAAGAGGTAGAGATAGGAGACGATTTTACTTGAATGAGAAAGGGACCTCTTTCTTGAAAAATCTTTATGGAAGAGGATCGAAAGGTTTTCCACTTCACTAAAAATGTGATGGTCGAAGGTTTGAGGATTTGAATCGATAAAAGGGAGGAGATGATCTGGAACCTTATCGGGGCTCTCTTCATGAAGCCCTTTTAAGAAAAGTTTCTGGAAATACTCAAAGAGTGTTTTTCGATCAAAATCATTCGTACTCTTAACGAGAGAGGTAAAGTTCTCTAAGAGAAGCATCCGCTTTTCTTCTAAGCTATATCCCTTTGCTAGGACCACTTTTCTGGCATGCTCAACACCGAGCGTTGTGAGACGGATTTCCTCTTCAAAGCGGGGAAGATTTTTCTTAATTGTATCTAGATCTGCCCGTGAGCCAACATTGATGAAAAACTCGATTATGAGATACCTCTCCTTTGGCTTAACGATGAATTTAAAGCTTAAAGAGCGGAAGAATGAGATCACCATCTTTTTTCCCAGAATAAGCTTTTCGTCGATCATCCGAAAGAGAAAATGGGCGATTCCATGAGTGTGCTCTTCACGGATCAAGACTTTAAGTGAAAGGATGCAAGGAGCCTCATTCTCGTCAGAAATCTGAACGATGGGAAGGGCAAGATTGAGCTTATCAAAGCTTGAATCCACAGGGATAAAATGGGAAGTTTCACGAATTTCTACCACTGATTCAGGAATTGTCTCTTTAACCAAGGTTTCCATCGATTTCACATAGGAATCGAATCCAGGAGGGGAGTTTCTCTGGGGAAAGCTAGCCTTAATCTTAAAGAAATCAATTTTCACATATCCTCCAGAGGTCAATGAAAAGAGAATCTATATCCCATACCAGATTTATTTGCAAACCGTTAAGAAGAGATTTATTTTCTTTGAAGATAGGCCTTGTGGAACTGGACATCACCCATAGGGGAAATAGCAAGTCCATTAAGGCGAGGATTCTTTAGATAGACAGCATGGAAATGGTAGAGAGGGATAATAGGCATTTCATCAACGATCATCTTTTCTGCCTCTTCAAGAAGAGCTTTTCTTTCTCCATTTTCTTTATGAAATGAGTCAGAGATAAGGCGGGTATAGTGGGGGTTTTCCCAGCCACTATAGTTACAGTAGGAATTTTTTGTGATGAATCTCTCGAGAAAGTTCATCCGGTCATGGTATTGCCCAATCCATGACATTTGCCCTATTTGAAATTGATGACTATGGAGTTTAGCGAGGTGCGTTTTAAGCTCGGCTGTTTCGAGCTTTACCGTTATGCCAAGTGTTTTTTTCCAATAACTTTGAAGGGCAATGGCCAGGTTCCGTTGGAGCTCAGATGAAAAGTATGAGTATGTCACCTTTGGAAATTCTTCTTTATTAATACCGAGTTGCTCAAGACCTAATTCTAAGTAATACCTTGCCAGTTTACTATTATAATCTTCAAAGAGAACCACGGCACTTTCTTTTAGGACGTGGGGGACGGGGCCAGAGGCGATGTCATCAAACATCTGCGATATATTATCGGTAATGTCTTGCCGATTGATGGCATAGGCAAAAGCCTTACGGATATGGACATTATTGAAGGGAAAACGATTTACGTTAAAGGTTGAAAGAGTCGTTCCCGCAATCGCTCTTTGGCGGAGACAATCTGAATCTTTTAGACTAGCGATGGCAGCAAGAGGGAGGGGAGAGATTAGCCCACCGACATAGTCAAGGTCTCTTTGTTCGAACAATTGTAATGCTGTTGTCTCATCGGCAATCATTACTGCATGAATCTCCTCTAAAACAACCTCTTCAGCATTCCAGTAGTAGGGGTTTTTTTTCGCCACTATTTCATCATCATTTCTCCAGCTGGCAAGGGTAAAGGGGCCATTGGACAGGAGCTCACTTTGTTGATTGGGGTGGGGAACCTCATCGCCATTGTAAGGAACAGGAAAAAAAGTTGGGTAAGCAGTCAGCTCCAGAAAGTAAGGAGTGGGATGGGATAGCCTGACTAAAAGGGTGTGTTCATCAATCGCCTCAACCCCTATCTCATCAATGGAGCATAGCCCCATCTTTGCCTCTTCAGCATTCAGTATGGGAAAAAGGAGGTGAGCTGCGCTTGAAGGGAACTCTGGGGAGAGGACCTTTTTCCACGCTGCTTCAAAATGATAAGCAGTCAAAGGAGAGCCATCGGACCACATACTTTTTCTTAAAAGAAAAATATATTTCTTACGATCCTTCGATATTTTGATTTGCTCAGCAAGAGCGGGGATAACCTTTCCATCCGGTTCCAAACGGGTGAGCCCCTCGTAAAGCATGTAGTTGGTCGTGGTAGTTACAGGGTCGGTGCACTTTCTAGGATCAACAGTAAAGGGGCAATAGGTAAAGTTTATATGGATTACCTGAGACGGTTTTTTTTCAAATGAGAGCCCCTTTCCCTTTCCGCAAGAGGAAAAAGCAACGATAAATATAAGAATCAAAAAAAAATGCCTTACCATAACTATCTATGGTAAGGCATTTGCTAAAAGCTTAAAAGAGAAAATTCCCTAAAATTCCAGCAATGGGAAATCCAGCTCCATGCCAGTAGGTCATTTTATGAGATGAAATCAACTTTGAGGCCAATGGCGAGGCAATAGTTGCCAAGGCAAAAGCTCCTATATAACCAATCCCATCGATTCGAGAGGTAACTTTCCCAATACCAAACCCAACCATTGTCATCAGGGCTGCAAGATAAACCCCTCGATAAGTGGGGAAATCTCTCTAAGCAGTTTGCGCCAAACGGCTCGCTAAGATCATAACAGTTACCGCAGCAGCAGTAACGCCAAGTACTGCACCGCCAGAAATAGCCACAACCTTCCCATCTTCCTTCCAAGTCAGAGGGTTTTTATCTCTGAGGGGCAGATCTTCTATCGAGAGTTTTCTCATTGCTCCTTTAACAGAGTCTCTAGTAATCACATTCTCAGATGAATCATAGAACCGAGATGTAGTAAAAGCTTCTAAAAGATTCTCTTTACGATCCTCATCTTTGATTTGATCTATGAACATCGCCCAGATCTTTGCATCATGTATGCAAACGGTATTATTCGGAGAACTTTCATGAAGGTTTAGATTTTCCTCCCATACCTTAAATTTGTTCAATAGGAGATCTCTCAGATCCAAGTCCTTAAAG
>CBEWFH010000106.1:0-5060 GCA_965555895.1 uncultured Simkaniaceae bacterium | reverse complement strand
TAAAGTTGAAATTTGCTCTGTTGGTTTAGTCATAAGGTCTCCTAAACTGTTACTTTCATAATAAATATGGTAACAAATGGTAATTTTTAAAGCAACTTAATTTGCTTTTTTTATCAAAAAAGTAATGATAAAGTTTTTTATATTAAGAATTTCTTAATAGTTTTAAAATGAAGTTTTACTACATCATGGAGGGAAGCCTCTCCATGGGAGCGGACAAATTGCTTTCCTGCTTTGATCACAAGGGAGGAGGCCCCCTTAGGGAGGGTGAGGTTGAACTGAGCACTCAGCTTGTCGATTCCCTGAACAAAAGCGGCTCGGGCTAGAATAGAGGCCCCGGCAACAACAATATCCTCTTCACCACGGTGGCGCTGAGTGAGCTCGATATGAAGGGACTTTTTCCGAAGAGCTGTTTCAACTACATTCTCGCTTGCAAACTGATCGATGATCACATTTATGCAGTTGGTCTTTTTGGAAATCTCCTCGATCGCAGTAGCATGCCCCCAGGCAAGGAGACGGTTGAGGTTTTTGAACTGTTCATATAGCTCATTATATCTCTTAGGGAAAATCTGGATGATTGAATAGGGACATTCTTTCTTGATTTTCTCAGCAAGTTTGATGATGGTATTATCATTGATCCTCTTGCTGTCGCGGATTCCCATTTTGATGAGAGAGGTTATCTGAGTTTCCTCAGCATAGAGGGCAGCAACACAGAGGGGACCAAAGACATCTCCCTTACCTGCCTCATCAACACCTATATGGGGAGTGGTATCGACAGCGGTTTCAGGGTAGGTATAGGAAACATTGCCGAGAATTTCTGGCTCTAGGTAATAACTGATGAAATCATCTTTTCCTTTCCCTTGAACCATAAGTTTTCCAGACTCATAGAGGGTGCAGGAAACTCCCTGTTTTTTTGCTTGAAAAACGGTGTATGTTGGCTGCGTGAAATCAAAGCCCTGGTCTTCGAGGTCTTTTTTTAACTTTGGAGCGAGAGCTGTATCAATTTCAGTGATAAAATTAGATGGTTTATTCATATGAGTTATTCTAGCAAACATCTTTATTTAAAATCACTAATCAGTTAGGTTGGTGGAAAACTAGAAGTAGACTTATGAGTGAAGACGTTAAGATAATCGGTGATAAGTTCAAATCTAAGCGAAAAGAGCTGAATTTGTCCTTAAAGGAAGTAGAAAATGCAACTTCAATTAGGATGTCTCTTTTGGAGTCCATTGAAGAGGGTGAGGATGATAAATTTTTATCTCCCGTTTATATGCTTGGCTTTATGCGGCAATATGCAGGTTTTTTGGGGCTCGATGGAGAAAAGCTGATTCAGCAACATCCGGAAACAATGAAGCTTGGAAAGAAAAAACATGAATTTGCTTATGGAATTGGAACGTTAGAAGTGCGCGGTAGCATGGGTGGGGGAGTTAAGTGGCTTCCAAACCTGGTGTGGGCAACAGTTTCCGTTGTGGTGATTGTTCTTGCTTATTACCTCGCTAAGTATTTAGATGTAATCTAACCCTTTAGGAGCCTATGCTGGCCAATCGCCTGATAAAAGAAAAGTCTCCCTATTTATTGCAACATGCTCTTAACCCTGTTGATTGGTATCCGTGGGGCGTGGAGGCGTTTGAAAAAGCAAAAACTCAAGATAAACCAATTTTTCTCTCCATAGGATATGCAACCTGTCATTGGTGCCACGTGATGGCTCGTGAATCTTTCGCTAGTGCAGAAATTGCAGAACGGTTGAATGATGTATTTATCTGTATTAAGCTCGATAGAGAAGAGCTTCCTGAGATCAATAGTCTTTATATGGAGTTTGCTCAGGCACTTATGGCGTCAGGGACAGGGTGGCCTCTTAATATTATTCTAACTCCTGATTTAAAACCTTTTTATGCTGTTACCTATTTGCCACCAGAGCCTAGACAGGGAATGATGGGGCTCAAAGAGCTCATTAATCATATCCAGCAGCTTTGGGAGAGTGATGAAAAAGAACTTCTCTTTGACCAAGCGAACAAACTCGTCGATCTTTTTGAAAAATCGGTGACAACACGGGGTGATGAAATTCCCACTGAACTCCTTATCGATGAAGCTTTGGAGATGCTTTTTGAAACAGCTGACCCCGTTTATGGTGGAATGAAGGGAGCTCCTAAATTTCCCCTTGGCTATCAGTGTCAATTCTTCCTCAATTATGCAAAAACATTTAATGATTCTCGTCCCCTCTATTTCGTCGAAAAGACCTTAGAAATGATGCATCTCGGGGGGATTTACGATCATGTAGGTGGAGGGTTTTCTCGTTATAGCGTTGATGAAAAGTGGCTCGCCCCCCATTTTGAGAAGATGCTCTATGATAATGCTATTCTTGGGTCGGCCTATCTTGATGCATGGAAATATACAAGAAAAGAGAAATACAAGACAATCTGTCAGGAGATCCTCGAATATGTTCTCCGCGATATGAAACATCCTGAAGGTGGGTTTTATTCTGCCGAAGATGCCGAAACCGACGGTATTGAAGGAGCCTTTTACCTTTGGAATAAAGGGGAAGTTAAGGATATTTTACCATCGGATCAGTTTGAAATTTTTTGTGACTATTTTGATGTGACAGATGTCGGGAATTTTGAAGGTAAAAACATCCTTCATAGAACCCTATCAATCGATGAATTTTGCGAATACCGAAGTTTAAATTCCTTTGAAACAGAAGGAATGCTTAAAAATGGACTTGCCCTTCTCTATGAAGCGCGGGAGAAAAGAAAGCACCCTTTTAAAGATGATAAGATCCTAGTCTCTTGGAATGCTCTCATGATTGAGACTTTTGTTCGAGCTGGGATGGCATTTGGCAATGCAACTTATTTGGATGCTGGAGAGAGTGCTGCCAAGTTTATTAAAATTCACCTCTGGAAAGAGGGGAAGCTTCTCAGACGTTTCCGCGAGGGGGCTGCTGACTATGAAGGGTCCCTTGATGATTATGCATCACTTATACGAGCTCTCATTACTCTTTATGAGGCTGGACAAGATGAGGAATATTTAACTTGGGCCTTAGAGATGACAAATCATCTTGAGGAAGAGTACAAAGCTGATGAAGGGGCATTTTATCTTACTGGTCCGAAGCATTCGATTCTAATGCGTCGCTGCGAGCTCTATGATAGTGCTCAACCTTCGGGGAACGCTATCCATTCTGAAAATCTTTTGCGTCTTTATCAAATCACTCACAACCGCGAGTATCGGATCCAAGCTGAAGATATCTTAAAAGTTGCCAAAAGTTTTATCGAAGCCTATCCTCAAGGGGCAGCTTACCACTTAATTGCCCTTCAACGATACCTTGATAAAGATGCTACGACTTATGTCATCTCTCTAGATGAAAATAACACTTACGAAAATGAGCTAAAAAAACTCGTTTTCTCTAATTTTCATCCACACATTGCAATTTCCTGGAAGAAAAATTCTGAGGAGTATCCTTGCATTAACGGAAAGACAACTATCTATCCTTGCAAGCAAGGAAAATGCCAAGCTCCCATTACCGATTATGAACAAATCTCTCTCTAGACTTTAATCTAGAAAATTGCGAATATCGTTTTAAACGATAGGATGAATTCATGGATAAGAAAACTCTTGGCGATTACTCGATTATCAAGCAAATTGGACAAGGAACTCTTGGTTCTGTTTACTTAGCGGAACACCGTTTTGTGAAGCAACAGTATGTCTTAAAAGTTCTTCCTGAAGAACTTGCAACCGATCGTAATTTTATTCAAAGATTTGAGAAGGATGTAGTTACACTTGCAAAACTCGACCATCCCCATATCGTTAAGGTTCAAAATATCTCATTTGCAGAAGGTTATTACTTTTTAGTCACAGACTGTATTGTTGATTGCTTTGGTGAAACAACGACATTGACCCAATACTTAGGAGTGAATAAGCAAAGCTTAAATGAGAATGAGATTCTTGAGCTTTTAACGCAGGTAGCATCGGCACTTACCTATGCTCATAAGACTCAACTTGGGGGAGAGCCTCTTGTCCATCGAAGTCTCAAACTCAATAATATCCTCATCGGAAAGGGAGAGCGTGGGCTCCATATTTATCTCTCTGATTTAGGCCTTTCCCATATTGTTGGTGAAGGAGCCATTTTAACCCGTATGTACAAGGTTCTAGCAGATGTTTTATCGCTCGATCTTACCCAATCGACCTTTATGAAGTCAGGTGATGAGAAGTACATGACTGGGACCTTTGAGTCGAGTAAGCTTTCAAAGCTTCATGCCTCTTTTTTGCAGACCTATCATTTCCTTGCCCCAGAGCAGAGGATATATCGTGAAAAACCAGTAGGCCCAAAAGCTGATGCCTATGCTTTTGGAGTTTTGACCTATTTTTTACTCATGCACTCTTTCCCTGAGGGTAATTTCCCCCTTCCATGCGCAGTTAATCCAGACTTTAGGCTGAATTGGGATCATTTAGTTCAAGAATGTTTAAAACCCGATCCGAGCAAGCGTCCTGATTCTCTATTAAGACTTCTCGACACATTAGCAGCTCCCCAAGTCAAGCCCCCTCGCGCTGTGAGCGAAGAAGAGGATGCGATCTTAGATTGGGATGAGAGTAAAGAGGAATCTAAGCTTGATGAAAAAGGGGGAGTTGCTGTTGTAATGGAAAATCTAGAAGGAGGAATGACAGCAGCTCAATCAAAGATGCTTCATGAAGTCACTAGAATGGTCAAGGGTGATGTAAAACCTGATCTTAACCCACAAGAGATAAAACGTCCCGAGTATGACCCCGATCCTGCTGCTGCATTCCATATAGATAGCACTGTTGCAAGATACGTTCCTGAAGAAGAAGAGATTAAAAATATCGAGCCAATTCAATTAGAGATGGAAGTGGTTGAAGAGGGAGAATACTACCGTGGAAGTGATGTGGGTGGGCGCGATGAAAGGCCTCGCCACAAAGTTAAACTAAATAGCTTTGCTCTAGATGTTCACCCCGTCACAAATGAACTGTTTACCCGCTTTTTGGAGATGATGGGAGGGGAGAAAGATGCTAACAGTGCTATCTATATTTGGGGAAAAAAGAGTTTTGAAGAAGTTGAA
>CBEWFH010000105.1:0-5069 GCA_965555895.1 uncultured Simkaniaceae bacterium | reverse complement strand
CAAAAAATCGAGGATGCGCTTAGAAGCTCAGACACAACATTTGACAATATCTCCTAGTGAGCTTGCCCTTTCCCTAACCCAAGAAGGATACAGGGTAGGGGTCCTCGATGCTGATGTCTATGGCCCCTCAATTCGTCATCTCCTTCCTGAAGAGACCCCTCCTAAGAGAGCTCAGGAGAAGGTGATTCCAGCACTCTCTCAGGGGATTTCTGTCATGTCTGTTGCCTATTTTCCAAAAGGTAAGGGGGCCTCTATTGTCAGGGCACCGATTGCCAATCAAATCATCTCTCAATTTATTGATGAGGTGGAGTGGGGAGAGCTTGATTTTCTCCTCGTAGACTTCCCCCCAGGGACAGGGGATGTTTAAATTACCTTGATGCAAAAACTTGAGATTAATGGAGCTCTTATTGTTACGACTCCCCAGGAGCTTTCTATCCTCGATGTGAGGAAATCAATGGAAATGTGCCTCCAAATGGGAGTGCCACTTTTAGGGATTTTAGAAAATATGAGCTATTTTTCTGATTCTGGAAACAAAAAGCGTCATTATTTATTTGGAAAAGGGGGTGGCTTAAGTTTAGCAAAAGAATTTGAAGCCCCTCTTCTCGGAGAAATTCCTATCGATCAGGGGCTCAATCATTCTGGAATGGAGAAAATCTCCCTTCCCCTTTTCAAAAAATTAGGATGTGAAGTTGCTTTAGCTCTAAAAGAAGAAAAGAGGTGTAATATAATGGTGGAAGATCGGTATTATTTCTCTATTGAATGGTTAGATGGCAAGAAAAGTTTTTACAGTTTTAGTGATGTGCAAAAGCATTGCCCCTGTATAGAATGTTTGAAAAAAAAACAGGTTAATCATTCAGAAGTTGAAGGGTTAAAAATTGTATCTGTTGGAAAATATGGGATCCAAGTGATCTTTTCTAAAGGGTGCTCGAAAGGAATTTATCCCTTCTCATATTTAAGAAAAATGGACCGATGAAATATATTTTTGTAACTCTAATTATTTGTTTTCTAGCTGCTTGTGGGAAAATGCCCCACCATCCCTACATGGAGTCGAATGGGAAAATTAAGGTCCTTTCAACAACGGCAATGATTGATGATTTGGTTGCGGAAATTGGAGGAGAGGAGATTGATCACATCAACGTGATTGTTGGAAATTTGGATCCCCATAGTTATGAACTTGTCAAGGGAGATGATGAAAAATTTCTCCGTGCAGATTTGATCTTTTTCAATGGTTTGGGATTGGAGCATGGAGCAAGTTTACATGAGCATTTGGAAAAACATTCTAAAGCTATTGGCCTTGGAGATATTCTGATTGTGCAAGACAAAAACGCATTTCTCTTAATTGATGGACAGCTTGATCCTCACTTTTGGATGGATATTGAGCTTTTTTCTAGATCGATTGACCCCATTGTAGCTGCTCTTTCAGGAATAGATTCTGCTCATGCCCCTCTTTATAGAGAAAGGGGAGAGGTTCTTAGAAAAAAAATGATCCTTAAAGACAAAATGCTCATGCAAGAAATGCAAAAAATCCCTTCCGAAAAGAGATATTTGGTATCGAGTCATGATGCTTTTTACTATTTTGCAAGGAAATATTTAGCGGGAAGGGGAGAAATAGATTGGGAGAAGCGGTTCATGGCTCCTGAGGGGCTTGCCCCTGATGGACAGATGAGCGTTCTTGATATTAAAGCGGTCAGTGAGTTCTTATGCGAGAATCGAATTCATGTAGTTTTCCCTGAAATGAATATTAATCAAGATGCTTTAAAAAAAGTTATAGCCGTCTGTCAAGAAAAAGGACTCCATGTTAGAATAGCGACGACTCCTCTATATGGAGATACGATGGGGACAAAAGGGACTGGGGCAGATACTTATCTCGAGATGATTGAGCACAACGTTCACATCCTCACTGACCAATTACCAAAAGAATAGATATGGATAAAGCAATAGACATTCATCAGTTGAGCGTCAACTACGAGAAGACATCGGCTTTATGGGATATCAATGTTTCAATCCCTAAGGGAAGCCTTGTTGGAATTATTGGTCCTAATGGGGCAGGAAAGAGCACTCTACTCAAGGCTCTTTTGGGACTTGTCAAACCACTCTCTGGAAATGCCCTCTTTTATGGAGCTCCTTTTGCAAAGGTAAAGGAACAAATCGTCTATGTCCCTCAAAAGGGGAGTATCGACTGGGATTTTCCTATTACAGTTTTTGATGTGGTTTTAATGGGACGGTTCCGGAAGCTTAAAGGTTTAAAATGGTACAAAAAAGCCGATAAGGAGGCAGCCCTAAAAATCTTAGATCGCTTAGAAATGGGATCTCTGGCAGAGAGGCAAATTAGTGCCCTTTCTGGAGGACAACAGCAACGCCTTTTTATTGCGCGTGCTCTTCTGCAGGAGGCGGATATCCTCCTTCTCGATGAACCTTTTGCAGCTGTTGATAAAGCAACAGAAGATATTATTATTCAGATATTAAAAGATCTTAGGGATGAAGGAAAGACCATTTTGGTTGTTCATCACGATTTAAAAACGGCTTACGAGTATTTCGATAAGGCTCTTCTTCTCAATACTTCGCTTGTCGCTTACGGAAAGACTGATGATGCCCTCTCAGCTGATAATTTAGCTCGTGCTTATGGGCAAAAAGGAGAGCTTTTTAGTGAGGCCAACCGTCTTTCAGGAACTGAAAAAGCGGGACTTTCCAAATGACATTTTTAGACTTTTTTTTAGATCCTCTCTATCGAGCTCCTTTCATAGGATCGATGCTCATGTGTTTGGCATCAGCACTTATGGGAACATTGATGTTTGTAAAAAGGCGGAGTTTACTTGGAGAAGCACTCTCCCATTCAACATATCCTGGAGTAGTGATCAGTGCAATGGTTGGAGCCCTTTTTTTTAACCCAAACGATCTCTCTTCTGTTTTTATCATCCTCGGAGGCGCCTTTCTTTTTGCATACCTTGGCCTCCAAGTTATTGAAAAACTAAGAAACCGATTTCGGATTCATTTAGACGCTGCTCTTTGTCTCACCCTTTCGGTTTTTTTGGGGCTAGGAGTGGTATTTGCAAGTCGGATTCAATTTACTCATCCACTTTGGTATCAGCAGTCGCAGGTTTTTGTCTATGGACAAGCAGCGACGATGACCGATGCACATATTTTTATTTATGGAGCCCTTTCCTTATTGACCGCTGCCTTTATTCTCTACCGTTTTCGGGAAATTGAACTTGCCTTTTTCGATTCTTCTTTTGGAAAAAGTATCGGTCTCAATCTTCAGCCGATTTTTAGAGGGGTTTTTTTCCTCCTTATTTTATCAATTGTAGTCGGCATCCGGAGTGTGGGAGTTGTACTAATGGCAGGGATGCTCATTGCTCCTGTAGTTGCTGCCCGCTGTTTTACCGACCGCCTTTCTCATTTACTTGTTTTTTCAGGACTATTTGGTCTCGTAAGTGGATTTGGAGGCAATTACCTATCGGTGAAGCTTTCTCAGCAAGGACTTACCTATCCCACAGGCCCGATGATCCTCCTCTTTGCTACTGCGCTTAGCATCCTTTCCCTTTTATTTGCACCACAAAAAGGGGCCGTCTCAAGACTCATCCGAATTGCCCGTTTTCGGCGCCGCTGTCAATCTGAGAATATCTTAAAAACCTTGTGGAAGGAGGGAGTGAAAACTCCACTCAGTCAGAGGGAAGTATTGAAATGGAACCCCATAGGAGCTCTCCCCCTTAAAAAAGCCATCTTCTCCTTAAAACGGGATGGATGGATTGCGGGTGATGGGAGAGGAAAAGTTCTTCTCACTCCCGATGGTGAGAAACGTGCGCAGCGTCTAGTAAGGCTCCACCGCCTTTGGGAACTTTATTTAGTCTCCTGTTTAAAAGTGGATGAAGAAAGAGTTCATCATAGCGCAGAGGAAATGGAACATATTCTCACCCCTGATCTTGAGCATCGTTTAGATGCCCTCCTTAATAATCCAAAGAAAGACCCTCATCAAAAACCGATTCCGAAGGGAGACGCCCGATGTATGAGGTAAATCCATACTCCGGACACTCCTTTTTTGGTTTTTTTGCCGTCCTCTTTCATCGCATTTTCTTATTCTTTAAAGGAGATCTCCATTCCATTGCTTCTGATGAGGTGCAGCTGCTTGTTTTGGTTTTAATTGCCCTTTCATCAGCACTGATTGGAACTTTTCTAGTCTTAAAAAAGATGACAATGCTCGCAAATTCCCTCTCCCATACAATACTCCTGGGGATTGTAGGAGCATTTCTTATTGGAAAATATCTATTTTCAGGGAGCGAAGGGATTTATACACTCCATATGCCCACTTTAATTATTGGGGCTTTGATTACTGCTCTTCTCACCACTTTTAGTACCGAGTTTTTGCATAAAAAACTTCGCCTCCAAGAAGATGCCAGTATTGGGCTCATTTTTACCGCTTTTTTTGCTTTGGGTGTGGTTTTAGTGACAACCCTCTCCCGGAATAGTCATTTGGGGATCGAAGCGATCATGGGAAATGTGGATGCTCTTCACCCTGATAATGTGAAGCAGGTCTTTTATCTTTTCCTTTTTAATGCAGGGCTTATTTTTCTCTTTTTCCGCCGATTAGAAGTGGCGGCTTTTGATCATCAACTTGCACGCAATTTAGGGATATCTTTGGTCTTTTTTAATTATCTTTTGATGTTTCAGACAGCACTCACTGCCATCGGTTCATTTAGGGCCGTTGGTGCTTTTCTCTTTCTTGCTTTTTTAGTTGCACCCGTATTAACCGCCCGCTTTTTTACGAAAAGATTAAAACCCCTCCTCTTTGTGGCAGTAGGTATAGGAGCGGTAGCATCAATTGCCTCAGTTGCCCTTTCCAGACATTTCCTTTCAGTATATAATATTCCTCTTGCTACATCAGGACTTGCAGCAACTGTTCTTGGGGTTTGTTTTGCATGTGGAGCTCTATATCGACTAAGGAAAGCACGATGAAAAAAATTTCCATTCTTGGGAGTACCGGATCAATAGGGAAAAACACCTTAGAAGTGGCAAAGCATTTGGGTTATGAGGTTGTGGCTCTTTCTGCTCATTCCAATATTGATCTCCTTGAA
>CBEWFH010000104.1:0-5091 GCA_965555895.1 uncultured Simkaniaceae bacterium | reverse complement strand
GGAGAGGATACCCTTATCATTTTAGAGGGATACTTGGGGGTGGAAAACATTTCTTTTGCTCAAGAAAAGTTGAATGCTGTGAGAGACCAGGAGGGTGGAAGATTTCTCATCCAGGTGAAATCTTCTTCTGGAGATCTTCGAGCAGTCCTCTCTCTTGCGCAAGAGATTTATGATATCAAACTCAGAAGAAATAAATATGTGACTGTTTACATTCACGGAAAAGCTGTAGGACCTGCTGCTATTTTTCCCTTTTTAGCCGATGAGTTGATTACAACTCCTCTAGTTGCATGGGGTGATATCCCTTATGGGGTAAAGAGTGAGATGACACAGACTCAGATGCGAGGAGCTGTTCAGTCCCTTATCAATAAAGACCGAACTATAGCCCCCACCCTAATGAAACTTGCTGATGCAATGGTTGATCCTCACTATCAGCTGATCTATCAAAATAGTCAGGGGCACCTTGAAAAGGAAAAAACAGCCTCCTTTGATCCCCTTGTTCTTAATTTAAAGGGGATGAAATCATTAGGTGTTGTTGATGAGGTGATGGAGTCTAAAGCTTTTTCTAAAAACTACATTCCAATTCAGCAGCAACAGATAAAGTATGCCAACACTGTTTCAGCAGCTGAGTTTAGACAGAAATTTGAAAAATATGTCACCTATAGCAAAACCGATCAGAATTTGATTGGCTATATCAGTATTGGGAATGAGCGAGCAATTGATCAAGCGACTTATATCTATGTGAAATTTGCTCTGAAAGACTTTGTGAAAAAAGGGGTCCGCTTTGTTGTTCTAGAATTAAATACCCCTGGTGGAGAGGTCTTAGCAGCCCTTAAGATTGTCGACCTCCTCCAGAAGCTCGACATTCAGCACCACATCCCCGTCATCGCTTTTGTCGATAATTGGGCGGTATCTGCTGGAGCAATGCTTGCCTATTCTTGCCGCTTTATTGGAGTAGAACCTAGCTCCTTGATGGGAGCTGCTGAACCTGTTGTTTTGAGTAAAAAGGGGCAGATGGTGACGGCTTCTGAGAAGGTAAACTCTGCCCTTAGGGCGGAATTTTCTAATTTAGCTAGTTTTTATGGAAGAAATCCACTCATTGCAGAGGCAATGGTCGATAAAGATTTAATCCTTGTGCTCCGGAATCATAAGATTATAAAGCTCCGAGAAGAAAGTGAGGTTATCAATACTGGATCCTCTCCCGATGTGATCATTTCGGGCCGTGGGAAACTGATTACCTTAACCGCAAAAGAGATGGTTGAGTTAGGGGTTGCTGATTTTGAAGTTCCCTATAAACAAGTACCTCTCATAACGAATAAAGAGTGGAACAAGGGAGTTTGGCCAGCGAATAAACTCATGGTTTTTCAAGAGCCAGTTCTTAGTGAAATACCCCATGCAGTGATGATCGATTATCAAGACTGGAGGGTCGGCTTTTTTACCATATTAACCCATCCTGTTGTTGCATCCTTACTCTTTGTTGGCCTTGTGATTGGTCTATATATTGAGATCAACACCCCAGGCTTTGGTGTTCCAGGATCGATTGCTTTGGGTTGTTTAGCACTGATCCTTATTTCCAGTTTTGCCAGTCATGCGGTCAATTGGATTGAAATCATTATTTTATGTATAGGACTCATTCTCATTACCTTAGAGCTTTTTGTTATCCCGGGATTTGGGATAACGGGGATCTTAGGGATTATATTGACCATTATCGGTCTTTTTGCTTTAATGTTACCGGGGATTGATAGACTAAACTTCTTAGAACCCGAAACATTTAATTTGGTAGGGATAGCGTTTATAGAAAGGCTTGCATGGCTCTCAGGGGGACTTTTCTTTGCCATTATAATGATCATCTTAATGGCGCGATTCTTTTCAAACCGTTTTTTCCGGTTTTCAAAACTTATCCTTAAAGGAAAGCAGGAGACAAAAGAGGGAGATGTTTCCGGAATACCCAGAGAATTAATCCCAGAAGTTGGGGAGCTTGGAGAGAGTGTTACCCCACTCCGCCCTTCAGGAAAGGTTCACATTGGTGACAACCTATTTGATGCCGTAACCCAGGGTGGATACTTAGAGACAAATGTTGCTATTGAAGTGGTCAAAATTGAAGGGAATAAAGTTGTTGTAAAACCACTCAAAGAGCAAAGGGATTTTTCATGTTAATCGCTATAGGAATTGGACTTATTTCCCTCCTTTTGATTTATCTCGAATTTTTTCTTCCAGGGGCGATATTAGGGATTCTTGGAGGAGTAGGCTTTTGCGTCTCTATCCTTCTATTTGTTTGGGAATCGGCAGACTTATGGCCCATTGTCATGTTTATCGTATCCATCATTATCCTTTTAGTTTTAACAATCAAGCTAGCCCTATGGAAGATCAAACGGAAACCGGCTTTGTTTGCAAAAGAGGAGCAATCGGGATATATGGCTTCTCATTACGACAAAGAACTGATTGGAAAGGATGGGGAGGCTGCCACCGACTTAAAGCCATCAGGTCACATCCTTGTGGAAGGGGAGAGATATCAAGCTGTTTCAGGAAGTCGCTATATTAAAAAGGGAGAATCGGTTATTATCATTGGCGGAGAAGGCTCTCGCTTGATCGTCAGAAGAAAATAACATAGGACTCTCATGGAAAGCGCTGCACTTGGAATTTATGCACTAATAATCCTCATGGGGATTTTTGGACTCATTTTCATCTTTATTTTAGGAAAATACGTCAAACTTTGGTTTCAAGCCTTTGTTTCAGGGACACCGATCTCACTTTTTAATATCATTGGAATGAGCATGAGGAAAATTCCTCCTCATATCATCGTTAATGCCTGTATTAACTCCTATAAAGCAGGGCTAAAAGGGATTTCCGCCTCTGATCTGGAAACTCACTACCTTGCTGGTGGGAGTGTTTTGGAAGTTGTCCGTGCGATGATTGCTGCCGATAAGGCGAATATCCCCCTTGATTGGAGACAATCAACGGCAATTGATCTTGCAGGACGTGATATTCTTGAAGCTGTACGCACCTCGGTTAATCCGAAAGTCATTGATTGCCCAAGTACTGACCCCAACCAATACATTACTGCTGTGGCAAAAAATGGAGTACAACTTCTTTGCCGCGCAAGAGTGACAGTCCGGACTAATATTAAACAGCTTGTAGGTGGAGCTACCGAAGAGACTATTATCGCCCGTGTTGGTGAAGGGATTATTAACGCGATTGGTTCTTCAAAGTCCCATGCTGATGTCCTTGCTGCTCCAGAGATGATTTCTAAGCTTGTCCTTGATAGAGGACTAGATGCGCAAACTGCCTTTGAAATCCTCTCAATTGATATTGCTGACATCAGCGTTGGTGATAACATTGGTGCGAAGCTGAGGATTGACCAGGCAGATTCAGATAAACAAGTTGCGCAAGCAAAAGCTGAAGAGCGGCGTGCTATGGCAGTTGCTGTTGAGCAAGAAAACCGTGCTCAAGTAGTCCTTGCTGAAGCAGGAGTTCCTACAGCCATAGCTGAAGCTTTTAAGATGGGAAATCTTGGAGTCTTGGATTACTATAAACTCAAAAACCTCCAGTCTGATACCAAGATGAGAGACTCTCTATCTGAGGATGAAGATGAGCCAAAAAGATAGTTTTGAAGGTCTCTATCCCCTCCTTATTTTTGTTGTCTTCGGAGTAGTCAAGGCTCTTAAGGCTCGTGCTAAAAACAAACAGGAAGAAAAAGAAAAACAAGGATCTTTAAGAAGAGCTCCTACTCCTACGCCGACCCCATCCATCCGTAAAGTGACTATGCCACCTTCTATTAACATTAAGAAGGTCAAACCGGTAGAGCTTTCCAAAGTTGTCAAAAATGAGGTCTTTCACAGAAAGAAAAAGTCCCGTATTGCTAACCTTATTGGGGGGCTCCGTTCTAAAAAAGATCTTATTCTTTTATCAGAAATTCTTGTGAATAAAAATGCTTTCAAGTAAATTCTTTCCCTCATAAGAGAGGATTTATGACTGCAATTTTATCTCGTTTAGTTGGTTCTGATTTTCTTAGAGACCGAACTTTTCAGTATCAAGAAGCTCACTTAAAAAAAAGTGGTTCTAAAGAGTATCGGAAGATTCTCCATCCTAATCGTCCTACTGAGACCATAAATAAGGTCTATAACTACTATACAGACACTTCTAATGGCCAAGTCCGGTTTGCAGAAGAACCTCACCAGGTAAAATCCCTTTTTGGGCTATTTGCTATTGCTACAATAGTGTTGTTTACTGCGACATGTGCTCTCCGCGCTGTTCAAGTAGCTCTAATTTTGCCAGGAGTTTTTTTTCGAACGTTTAAAGAGAGCTTTCAACATAGGGAGGAGAAGAACTTTCCTGAGATTCTTTTCAATGTTTTTGAAGCAAAGGTTAAAGATCAAGGTGAGGTCTTTTACTCAGTTGGAAGTAATTTTAAGTTAGATGTCCATTGCGCACTTACAATGGAAACTGCTGCAATCGTAGCCCTTTTTTCTCAAGAAATGAATAAAGTGATACAAATGCAGGTCATTTTTTCAACTATGGAAAGAAAATGGAACCAAGGGAAAAGTCCCGATAAGAGCGCGATTTTTATTTGGACCCGCTTATTGAAGTACCGTAATATTAAGACTATTCCCGATTGGATGAATGTTGTTAGTGATGTAAGAGATCAATCTAATAAATCTTTTTACCTTTATCAATGTGCCCAACCTGTTGATAAAGAGTTTCTTAGTAGAATAGAGTTTTTGCCTACTATTTATGATAGTTATCAAGAGATTATAGACAAATGTGAGAAACAGATACAAAGACTAAATGTGTGACTATAAATCCTTGTCACTCGCAAGCCAATCGATTGTTGCAACATTGCGCACCTCTAATTGGGACTCAGCGATTAAAACCTGTTTTCCACCAACCTCAATAAGATAGAGCATCGACTTAGGGCTTAAGGGACGTTTTTCAAGAATTTTTACCGACTTTAAGACATTCATCCCGCGGAGTCTTCCATGGGAGATTTTTCGAAACATCCAAACAGTTAAAATAACAAGGATGAGGAGACCAACAAGGACGACAATTGTCTTAATAAATGCCGTTTCATATGACTCAGTCGCTTTTTGAACATCA
>CBEWFH010000103.1:0-5177 GCA_965555895.1 uncultured Simkaniaceae bacterium | reverse complement strand
GCTTGTCGGACTTAAACAATTACCCATGATCATGTTTCCCCAACCACATTTTTAGAGTAGATATTCCAATCCCTAGATCGCTTGGCACATCCCCTATTTTTACTTCCTCTTCTCTCACTAATCTCATAGCATTTACCTTAAATTCATTATTGAATTTTTTCATTACCTGTTAACTCCTCTTTAGGTTCGAGAAGTCTATATCATAACTGTCCTCTTTTTCGGGGGAAGATCAATCAATTTCATTGTGGGGTTTAAATTGATGTTCCCCAATATTACGTTTTATTGTTTCCATGAGGGGCAAGAATATACCAGAAAATAGGTTAAAGAGCAAAATTGTTGGGAAGAGCTGTCCCGCTGGTGACGATGATAATCCCATCACGGATGTAGATTCCATCCCCATCGTAGGTTTCAAGATTATCCTTGTTGGTAAGATGGGCATTGCTTCCTATATGAACATCGAGATCGATGATTGTCTTTTCAATGTGGCAGTTTTCGCCAATGTCATAACGGCGAGTTGCATCGTTTACATCGGTGTAAGTCTTATTTCCAAGGAGGATCGAATCTCTAATAATAGTTCCTTTTTTGATGACTGTGCGGACTCCAACGATGCTGTGGGTTAACTCTTTTCCTTCAACAATCGCTCCATTGCAGATAATGGAATCTTTGATGGTTACATTTGTGAGTCGGGCTCCAGGGAGATAGTGGTTATGAGCATAGATAGGGAGGACTTCATTATAGAGATCAAGACCTAGGGTATTGGTTGTAAGGGAGAGATTAGCTTCATAGTATGAGGAAATCGTTCCAATATCTTCCCAGTACCCTTGATAAAGGAAAGCGACACCCTTTCCCTTCTTGAGCTGGTTAGGGATCATGTGCTTTCCGAAATCATTCCCTTTATCTTCATTAAGGAGGTTGATGAGGGCCTCTTTTTTAAAGACATAGATACCCATCGATACAAGATAGTAGGGGAGATTGGCGCAATGAATATCGTGAGTATGGACAAAACTATCGGGAATTTCAAAATTCTTGAGGATTTCTGGATTGGTTGGTTTTTCTTGGAAATCAATGATATTTGCATCTTTATCGATATTGAGGAGGCCAAAACGAGAAGCACCCAACTCTCCGACAGGGAGGGAGGCAATCGTAAGATCTGCATCCTTATCGTATGCAAACTGAACCATTGCTTCGAGATCCATATTATAAAGCTGGTCTCCTGAGAGGATTAGGAAATAATCAATAGGGAGTTTGGTAAGCTGTTCAATGTTTTTCCGGACAGCATCTGCGGTCCCATCATACCAGACTTTTCCGTCAGGACGCTCCTCCGGGCAGAGAAGATTAAGGCTTCCTCCTTGGAAATGATCGAGGGGGAATGTTTCTTTGATATGTTGATTTAGGGCAGAAGAAAAGTACTGCGAGATGACATAGATATGATTCATATTGGAATTAAGAGAGTTAGAAATCGGCACGTCAATAAGACGATATCTTCCACCAAAGTTAATGGCGGGTTTACAGCGGTGCTGTGTTAATGGAAAGAGGCGCGTTCCTTGCCCTCCAGCCAATATGATACATGCAACTCGGTCTGTAAGTTTACGACCCTTCCTTAGATTCATCCCTTTCTCCTATCTTTCCTATAATAGATGTATGAGGAGAAATCAATGAATTTGACAAGGTCGTTTTCTTCCAGTTCTTTATGACGATTATCATCTCTTCAAGGATCGTTTTTGGCAGACTCTCTTTTTTGTGGATGGCGATAAACCGCTCTTGCTCATCCTTTTTAATGAGATCGGAGCAGGCAAAGACAAGATAGCTGGAAAAGAGAGGTTTTTTTAAAGTCTCTTCTTTTTCAAGGACTTCAAGAGAAGCTGCTGCAATCTCTTCATCATCTGTAAAGCCGCTAAGTGCAATTGCTGCATATTCGTTATCATTGGCAAAAGGCTCACTTTTCAGCCGCTGAATTAAAAAGGCTTTAGACTTATCTCCAAAAGAGGCAAGGGCTTTGATAATTTCTTCATCGGTGAAGAAGTTATCTTGCCCCAAAGCTTCAAAAAGAGGGGGAATGGCTCTCTCATCTTGAATTTCAGAGAGACACCTTGCAGCGAAGATAGGACTTCTCCCATAACCTGGATTAATGGGATCATAGAATGTGTATGAGGAGAGGAGGTAGATCAGAGTAGGGACAATTGCGCTCCCTTTTTCTACTAGGGCTTTGATTTCCTTTTCTGGGACCTCTTCTTCAGAAAGGATCAAGTCACTTAGGAGGATACTCTCTGGAGGTGCTTTTTTGTCAGAGTAGACTGCGCGCAAATCTTGGTACATCTTTTTCGCAGCTAGTACCCCATCTTTTGCTGCCTCAGGAAGGTAGAGCTTAGAGAGGTTTTCTTCATCTTCAATTTTTTTAAGGCGGATGATTTGATCGATTTCGAAATCGGGCATTTTCCCTACTCGCTGTTCCATATAATATTCGAGCATTATATCAAAATTTCCTCCAAAATGGGTATCTCTATGCATGAGGATTTCCATATCGATTGTATCTATCATTGGTGTATCTATATTAGCCATGGAAGATTTCTCCTCTGAAAGCGTGGTCTTTTAATAGGGAAGCATTATAACTCGAGCGGACAAAAGGCCCACTATAAACATAGTTGATCCCAATACTTTGGCCATAGAGTTCATATTCTTTAAATTGCTTAGGCGTGACAAATGATTTCACGAGGAGCTTGTTCTTATTGGGTTGAAGGTATTGCCCAATGGTAATAATTTCGCATCCAGCAGCTTGAAGATCTCGAAGTGTTTCTTTCACTTCCTCATCGGTTTCTCCAAGACCTACCATTATTCCCGATTTAACAAAAGGGACTGTTCCTCTTTTTTTTACGCAGCTTAGAACTTCAAGTGTTCGCTCGTAGGTTGCTTTATGGCGAACGCGAGGTGTCATCCTTCTCACTGTTTCAATATTATGATTAAAAATTTCAGGGTTTGCATTTAGGACAATGTCAACCGGCTTTTCATCTCCTGAAAAATCTGAAGTGAGAACTTCAACAGTAGCTCCAGGGTTTTTATTTCGAATGGCATGAATGATTTCAGCTATGTGGGTTGCTCCCTGATCAGCTAAATCGTCACGAGCCACCATGGTAATAACAACATGGTGGAGACCAAGTGCTTTGACCGATTTTGCAATCCGCTCCGGCTCATCTTTTTCAGGAAGTTTAGGGTTTTTAGAAAAGTCAATATCACAAAAACCACAAGCGCGGGTGCAAGCTTTTCCAAGGGCCAAAAATGTTGCTGTTTTATTCGAATAACATTCGAGACGGTTAGGACATTTTGCTTCTTCACAAACCGTATTCATCTTGTTTTCGCGGAGGATAGCATTAGTCTTAAAAAGTTCATCCCCTCGAGGAAGTTTTCGGTGGAGCCACGAAGGAAACCGCCCTTTGACTTTCCCTTTTTCAGGGTTTTCAGGAAGGGTATTTCCCTTTATCTTTTTTGATCCTTCTTTTGTCACCTTAGCCTCGAGGTTTAATCTTAGGAGGTAAATGAATCGGAGTATCATTTGCAAGAAGAGAGGCTTCAAGCCATGCTTCAGGGATGGTTGGATGGGCATGGATCGTATCGATAACGCAATCCAAGGTGAGCTCATTATTGATGGCAAGAGCCATTTCTGCAATCATGGAAGAAGCTTCGTGACCTATCACTTGAGCCCCATAAATTTCGCCCGTATTTTTATCAGAGATTACTTGAGCAAATCCATCTGTCTCATTGGTTGCTATTGATTTACCAAGGGCCTGAAAGGGAAACGATCCAATATTGATATTCAGCCCTTTTCCCTGAGCCTCTTCAGCTGTCAACCCAACCATTGCAATTTCAGGATGGGTAAATATAACAGCTGGAATCGCATTATAATGGAGGCTCCCTTCACCTCCGCACGCATTTGCCGCTGCAACGATTCCTTGGTGGGAAGCGACATGGGCAAGCATTGCAATGGCGGTGATATCACCAATCGCATATATTCCAGGCACGTGGGTTTCCATCTTTTCGTTAACTTCAATAGCCCCTTTAGGTCCTTCTTTAAGGCCAGCTTTTTCAAGGCCGAGTCCTTTGGAATTAAGCCTTCTTCCGACTGAGACAATTGCTTTATCAACATTTATCGAAGTGCCATCTTTAAAGTGAATCACAAGACCATTTGCATTTTTTTCAATCTTTTCAACAGCAGTGTCTGTTTTAATTTCGATCCCCTGCTTTTTAAAAGCAGATGTCAAAACATTTGAAATTGTCTTTCCTTGCGCCTGAACAATAGCAGGAAGGGCTTCAACAATGGTTACTTTGACACCAAATTCTGCAAAAAGAGAAGCAAATTCACAGCCGATGTAACCACCACCAATGATTGCTAATGTTTTCGGAAGTTCTGTCAGTTCTAATGCTGAAGTGGAGTTAAGGATCCGGTCGTGATCGCAGAGGAAAGCGGGTATATCGATCGGTTCCGATCCCGTTGCAATGATGATTTTATCAGCTTGAATATAGACATTATCTTCTCCCATCACCTTAAGTTCTTTTGGAGATTCAAATTGAGCCGTTCCTTGAAAAATCTTAATTCCATTTGATTTAAGAAGGCCACCAAGGTTTCCGCGGATTTTACTAACAACATCATCTTTACGGCTCTTCATTTTTCCATAATCGAACGTGACATTATCAACTTTAATTCCGAATGCTTCTGCATTTTTAATTTTATTAAAGACACCTGCGTTTGAGAGGAGTGTTTTTGAAGGAATGCATCCGACATTAAGACATGTTCCCCCAAGATATTGTTTTTCAATCAGGGCAACTTTTTTTCCCATTTGCGCACCCTTAATAGCAGCCACATAACCACCTGGGCCTGCACCAATTACTGCTAAGTCAAACTTTTCTTTGTTTGTCATTAATCTCTCCTCAAAAATTTAAATGACTATTACCCTTTAATAATCTGTAAAAAATCGAAAACCCCTTCAGGTCTACTTTAGGTAGCACTCCAAAATATTATACTCATAATGCTTCAAAATGTCCATAGGGGCAGTCAGGAGTAGAAATTATTTTAAGTACAAACATAATTGGTCTCTTCATTCTTGTTAGAGGGAAGGATTCGGCAGCAGAGCTTTAGAGGGTAGTGTTGCAAAAAATGTGTGCTGGATGAAAAATCGTCTAAAATC
>CBEWFH010000102.1:0-5250 GCA_965555895.1 uncultured Simkaniaceae bacterium | reverse complement strand
TGCTTTATATGATTTCTCAAGCTGAGCTTTCTGGCCTTCCAAAAGACTCATTGAACTCTTGAATAGTTGAACGCAATCTTTATACCTGTCGTCAACTGAAGTCACATTTAAATATGAGGAAACCATAAAATGGGCCTCAGCTTCAGAAAACTGCTTAGCAATACCTTTTTTAGCATCGAGACCTCCAACTCTGGCTTGAGCCTGAAAGGATCTCCAGCAATCAACTAAGGGCTTCATGGACTCAAATCGCTCCTTCAAAGCTAGGGTAGCTTTTTCCATCTCTGTCAATAATAGAGTTAAGGCTTTCTCCATTTCTTCTTTGTTTTTTGCTTCGTGAGCTTTAGCATCATCTACCTTTTTAGATTCTTCAAGCGCTGCTGCATTATCTTCTCGGTCCTTTTTCTGTAATGCGCTATATGCTGGATTTGAAAGAACATTAATATTTTCATCAAGCTTGATAACTGGATATTTATAGCGAAGCTGAGCAACAAACTCTTCTAGCTTTGTCAATAGATCTTGATTCAGTACCTCTTCTCCATTGAACGCAAAAATTTGTCCTATTTCTTGGGTCGCAACTCCTTGAAATGTTTCCATCCCCCTTTTAAGAAGATTTATTTTTCTTTCTATTTCTTCCTGAGAATCAACATTATGAGGAGGACAGGTAGGTTTACTTGGTTTTGAGAAGGCGATGTAGATAAAGGCGCTAAAAAAGAGCGTTGCAACTGCTATGACTAGCTTTATAGCAGCAGTTGACATTCCGGTAGGGGCTGCTATTGGTAGGGTTGGTGGTAAGACTGTTGGTAGTGACGACTGGACCGCTTGATTCAAATTTATTTGTGACATTTTTCCTCTTCTCCTTGCTTTTCAACGAGGATGATAACAGAGGACAAACTAAATTTAAAGCAATAATATTGGCGGATTCTCAAGAAATTTCTGGACAGAAACGATAAACTTGGCAGCATCTGCTCCATCAACAACGCGGTGATCGCTGGAGAGAGAGACCATCATCCGTTTGCCGGGAACCACTTCGCCGTTTTTGACGACAGGCACGTCGCGCATCCCTCCTACAGAGAGGATGGAGACTTGGGGAGGGTTGATGATTGCTTGAAAGTCATGGATCCCAAACATCCCGAGGTTGGAGACGGTGAAAGAGCCACCTCGGTATTGCTCGGGCTGTAGTTTTCCCTTTTTGGCGAGGTGCGCGAGGTGTCTTACCTCGGAGGAGATTTGGCCGAGATTTTTATAGTCAACGTGGCGGACAATGGGAGTGATCAACCCTTCGGGGATACTTACGGCAACGGCGATGTCTATTGTTTGAAAGCGGATAATTTTATTGCCAGCAGCATCAAAACCACTATTAACATTCGGGTGTTCTTTAAGGGCAAGGGCGGCAGCGCGCATGATAAAGTCGTTAAAGGTAACTTTTATTCCTCCCTCTTTGAGCTGATTACGGAGGGTAACCATCGGCTCTACATCGATATCTTGTTGGACATAGAAATGGGGAACAAAGGTTTTGGAAGCTTGAAGTTTTTCACCAATTGCTTTGCGCATGGGGGTGATCGGTTCTTCGATATAGCTTCCTGGTTTATTGGTGGGTTTTTGCCCGGCCCCAAAGTTCGCAGCAGTAGCGGGTTGTCCCATATCGATATCGCGACTCATCACCCGTCCATCAGGTCCTGATCCTTTAATGGAGGTGAGGTCGACCCCTTTTTCTTTGGCAAGTTTTTTAGCAAGGGGAGAGGCGGCAAGGCGCTCTTTCATTTCTGTATCGAATTCAAAGGTGTAATCTTCAAGGTGTGGTTCGATAGGGAAGTTAACTTGGGACATCCCTGCAGCTACAGGTTTTGGAGGAAGATCTTGGGGGTTTCCCCCCTCTTTAGTTGGAGGAGGAGCTTCTTCTTTTTTCTCCCCATCGGGGCTATATCCTTCAATACTTTCATCTTTCGTTTCTGTGAAGATAGCAACGGCTTGATTAACGAGAGCTTCTCCCCCTTCGGGTACAAGGATCTTCTTTAAAAATCCACCATCGAGGGCTTCGTGTTCAACGGTTGCTTTATCGGTTGCCACTTCAAAAAGAACATCGCCTCCTTTAACCTGATCTCCTTCTTTCTTGTGCCACTTAGCAATGGTTCCCCCTTCCATCGTGGGAGTAAGTTTTGGCATGGTGAGGGTAAATGGCATGGTCGTTAGCTCCTAGGGCGTAAGGGTTTCGGTGATAGCAGCTGCTATCCGTTCGGGATTGGGTTGTGACTCTCTTTCCAGTTCCTTGTTATAAGGAAGTGGGGTCTCTCGTTGGCAAACCCGTTTGAGCGGCGCATCTAAAAAGTCGAAGCATTGCTCTTGGATCTGAAAACCAATCTCTGCAGAAATCCCAGCAAAAATATGTCCCTCTTCAATAAGAACTGCAAAGTGGGTTTTCCGAACCGACTTTGCAATGGTTCCCATATCTAGAGGTTTAATTGTCCGAAGATCGATCACTTCGATCTCTATCCCTTTCTTCGCAAAACCTTCTGCAGCTACCATACAATGGTGGAGCATCCGGCTATGTGATATTAGTGTAAGATGTTTTCCTTCTCTAAGAACTTTTGCTTTGCCAATGGGTACAAGATACTCCTCGGTTGGAATCTCCATTTTCATTCCATAATCGAGCTCGTTTTCAAGGTAGAGGACAGGGTTGTTATTACGGATGGCTAATTTAAGGAGTCCCTTGGCATCGTAAGGATTGCTCGGGGCAAGGATAATAAATCCAGGAATGTTTGCATAAAGGGCTTCAACACAATGTGAATGTTGACAAGAGACCTGAGCAGCAGCTCCATTAGGGCCGCGGAAAACAATCGGAACACTAAAACGATTGCCCGACATGTAGTGCATTTTACATGCATTGGAAATCATTTGATCAAAAGCAACAAAAGAGAAATTAAAGCTCATGAATTCTACAATAGGGCGGAGACCGGTCATCGCAGCACCAATACTTAAGCCGGTAAAACCATTCTCAGAGATAGGGGTATCAATGATCCGATCAGGGCCCCACTTATCGAGGAGTCCTTTGGAAACTTTGTAGGCGCCATTATATTCACCAACCTCTTCTCCCATGAGGTAGACCTTGCTATCCCGCTCCATCTCTTCATCGATTGCTTGCCGAATTGCTTCTCTAAGCTCTACTGTTTGCATTTTAACGCTCATGGGGCAAAGACATCCTCTTCAAGAGTGATCGGATCGGGGTTCGGAGACTCCTCTGCAAATTTCATCGAGGCAATAACGAGCTCTTTTTGTTCGCTATCGAGTTTTTCAAATTCTTTATCGGTGATGATCTTTTCTTTTTTGAGATACTCTGTAAAAAGGTGAATTGGGTCGCGCCCTTTAGCCTCTTCGAGTTCTTTTTTTGAGCGGTAAAGAGCGGGATCAGAAATGGAATGACCACGGAACCTTTCAGTGACTGCTTCAACAAGGACTGGGCGCCCTGTTTTTCTAACTTCATCGTAAATGTGACTAAAGCCCTCGTAGCAATTGTTGAAGTCCATCCCATCAAGAGAATAAGATTTCATTCCATAAGCAGGGGCGAAATGTTCGGCGATGGGTTGAACACAAAGGGCTCGATTAACTGCTGTTCCCATCCCCCACTGATTGTTTTCAATGACATAGATACAAGGGAGGTTCCAAAGTGAGGCTAAATTGAGTGATTCATGAACAGCTCCCTGAACAAAGGCTCCATCTCCTAAAAAGCAAACGGCAACGCCCTCTTGCTTTTGATATTTAAGGGAAAAGGCAGCCCCTGTTGCTATTGGAAGATGTCCTCCAACAATTCCAAAGCCTCCAAGCATCCGATCTGCATATAAATGCATCGACCCACCCCGTCCCATTGCATTGCCAGTTGCTTTTCCATAGAGCTCTGCCATCATCTCATTGGGGGTAGCTCCGCAAAGCATCGCTAGAGCATGAGAACGGTAAGTGGTGATCCACCAGTTATTTTCACAACCCAAGGCATGCACTGCAGCGGTTTGTATCGCTTCTTGCCCCATATAGGCATGAAAAAAACCTCCGACTTTACCTTGTTGGTAAGCAGATTCAGCACGCATCTCAAAGTGACGAATCAGGAGCATCTCTTTCAGGACCTCTTTGAGTCCCTCTTTTCCAAGCTCCTTTTTCGCAACTTCTCCGTTGGTTTTGAAGAAGTTATACTTGACGTGGTGAACGGTTTTTTTTGCCATAAATCCGTTTGCCTCCTTTAATGCTTTTCATACTTCACCTTACAAGCCCAAGTCAATAAAGCATTGACTGCATCGGTCCCAAGTCCCTCTGCGGAGTAATGTTAGGGTTATTAGTAACAGGGGTAGCACGGAGACCGTCTTCATCGTGTGTTTGATAACACCCCACAACAAGCAAAGCCAACCCAATAAGCATTAAAGGTAATTTCATGATTCTTTCCTAATTTTATCAAAGGAGAGATCATATCTTATAGAAGTCTTTTTGACAATTTATAATGAACATGGCTAGAATACCTTAATATGTCCAAAAGACCCATATATTACGATACAGAAACCACCGGCGTCCGCCCTGATAAAGATCGGATTATTGAGATCGCTGCATTTGATCCCATTCAAAACCGCACTTTTAGCAGTTTGATCAAACCTGACTGCCCGATCCCACCTGAAGCTAGTGCCATCCACAAAATTACCGATGAGATGGTCAAAGATGCCCCCACTTTTGCAGAGGTTGGAAAGCTGTTTATAGAGTTTTGCTCTGAAGATGTGGTCCTCATTGCTCACAACAATGATTCATTTGATAAACCCTTTCTTGAGTGTGAGTATAAAAGAAACGAGGTAGCCCTTCCCAACTGGCCCTATATCGACTCCCTCAAATTTTCTCGAAAATATCGTCCAGATCTTCCACGGCACTCTCTCCAACACCTCCGTGAATACCACGGAATTAAGGCAAATAATGCCCACCGCGCCCTTGACGATGTGATTATCCTCCATCAAATCTTTTCTCTAATGATTGATGATCTCACCATGGAGACGATCCTTGGGCTGATGAACCAAAAACAAACGCTCCGCCACATGCCGTTTGGTAAACATCGCGGAACGCCTATCAAAGACATGCCGGCCGGCTACGTCCGCTGGCTCCATGAAAATGGGGCCCTCGACAAACCAGATAACGCCGAGCTCAAAGAGGCTTTCTCTGAAAGAGGCTTTCTCTGGTAGTGTTGCAAAAACCTTCATCTCTGCATAGGATAATCCATTTTTCTGGATT
>CBEWFH010000101.1:0-5251 GCA_965555895.1 uncultured Simkaniaceae bacterium | reverse complement strand
ATTGTTTGATTTTCAAACTGATCTAAAGAAGAAATATCCATTTTTAACCCTTGATCAAAAAAAGTTAGTAATTCTTTTGTGGAAATATTGGTTAGCTTTTCTTCTATCCATTCATTCTCCATAACGATATTCAGGGGCAAGTTCACCGCTTTAGATCGATCGAAATATAATCCAACTCGGGATAAATCTGCACTCTCATTCCATAGGGCTTGTAAAATATTTGGATTGTGAAACTTCATATAGAGAAAATCAGGGTGGATATCCTCCTTTTTAAAAAGGGTCATCTTTACTGAATTTGGAGCTTTCCACTCCCCTTCCATTGCGGAAAACTGCCAAGCATAAACCCCTTCTTGGATAAGAATTTTATTTTCTTTAGGGCAGTTCTCTAAATTATTTCCAAAACAAAAATAAAAACCATGGGCCCCTGTTATTTTTAGATTGCGCGTTGCCTCCATCAAATCAATAGGTTCTTTAATAATAAAATCATCGAGTGCAAAAGTCACATAACGAGCGCTTGAAACGTTGCGATCAAAGACTGTTTTCCTAACCATTGGAGCAAAATCTTCATAGGGACTCTCGACAGATTGCCTAATGTAGATAGCATTCGGAAAGTCTTCTTTCACTTTATGGTACCCTTTTTCATAGTGATCATTTCCTGCTCGATAGATCACATAGAGTCGATGGAGATTTTCAAGATATTTTTCTGAGGATTCTAAAAAAGCATAGAGTTGAAGGGGGCGATTATAGGAAAAAACCAAAAGGTCTACCCTTTCTTCATCCTTAGAAAAATCATGCCAGGGATTCTCCTTTAATAAAGGGTAATAATCATTCCTTTCCATTGCTGGAAATTCTCTTGCAATCTGACAAAGAAAGTGAGGTTCTGCAACCCCATAGGCATGATTTCCAGCAAGTTCTTTAAGTGAAGGAGTGATCACTTCTTCATAACTTCTCTCTGTAAATTTCCCTTCAACAAGGAAATCTTGGAGTTTGATCTTTTTTAAGAGCCCTGCATAGAACGCTTGGTAGTAAGACTCCCTTTTCATCTTGTTATAGATAGGATAAAGAAGCTCTTCACTAGCCGTCATCCATACATCCGGATCAGCAAAGTAGTGGTTTAATCGATCGAGAACATTATTCCGGGCAAAAAATTCATTCCCTTTAAGGAGAATGACGATTTCACTACTTTGGCATGAGTGAACGGCGCGGTAAAGGCTTTCTGCTTCACTAGCACTAGCTTCATTTTTTATGAAAGTGACTTTCCCATCAATATCGTGATTTTGAAGAAAACTATATGCTTTTTTTGCAGTTTCATCTGTCGAGCCATTTTCTATATAAATCACTCGAAAATTTTCATATTCTTGGCTGAGTACCGATAAAAGATTTTGTTCACAAAAGAGAGCATCATTCTTTGCTAAGATGATCACTACAAAAGATTTATTTTCCATTATAGGTTGCGTAGCATAGGAGATATGCCTCCTCTTCGTCTCTCTTTTGGCATTGATTTCTGCTTTAACCTCTCTATAACCAATACCTAACGCAAACCCAGTCGCAAGAAGCATTAAAATATATAAAAAACGTTTCACTTTATAGGCTCCAAAAATAAATTTTAACTTTGGTAGGTTATTATATTTGAATTTCTCATTCAATAAAAAATTCATTCTTGAGAGATCTGATAGAGGGGTTGCAATAAAAGAGCGGAATTAAGTAGCCTGAAATGTTTATCATTTATTTAATGTAATTATGACTAAAGGAAAAACTCTTATCATCGTCGAGTCTCCAACGAAAGTGAAGACTCTAAAAAAGTTTTTGGGGAATGATTACCACGTTGAATCCTCAGTCGGACACATCCGAGATCTTCCACCAAAGGGATTTGGAATCGATCTTGAGAACAAGTTTGAACCCGTTTACGAAAACCTCCCGGATAAAAAAGATGTCATAGCTAAGCTAAAAAAAGCAGCGAAAGAGTGTGATACGGTTTACCTTTCTCCTGACCCCGATCGCGAAGGAGAAGCTATCGCTTGGCATATTGCCCATATTCTCCCTAAAGGGCCCAAGGTTCAACGAGTAACTTTTAACGCAATTACTAAAGATGCTGTTTCTGAAGCACTCAAACATCCCCGCAATATTAATCTCTCAGTTGTCAATGCACAACAAGCTCGCCGTCTCCTCGATCGGATGGTAGGCTATAAAATCTCTCCTATCCTTCAAAGGCGAATTAAACGGAGTGGGTCGGGAGGTAACTTATCAGCAGGAAGAGTCCAATCTGTAGCCCTTAAACTTGTTGTCGATAGAGAAAGCGAAATTGAAGCCTTTAATCCCGTCGAATATTGGACAATCTCAACGACATTAAAAGGAGACCCTAAAGAGCGCTCTTTTGATGCAACCCTCTCCTTAATTGACGGAAAGCGGATTGAAAAAGAACTCGTTCCAGAAAAGGATGTCGCCTTAGTTTCTAATGAAATAGATGCGAAAAAACTGGTCACAAAACTGAAACACTCCACCTTTAAGATCGCAAAGGTAGAAAAAAAGAAAAAGAAACGTCACCCCGTCCCTCCATTTATCACTTCGACTCTCCAGCAAGAGGCAAGCCGCCACTATGGCTACTCTGCTTCCCGCACTATGGGGATTGCTCAAAGCCTTTATGAAGGGATCGATTTAGGAAAAGATGGAACTGAAGGTTTAATCACCTATATGCGTACCGATTCAGTCCGTGTTGAAATGGAAGCGATCAATACAGCTCGAATACTTATCGATGGAGCCTATGGGAAGAATTATATCCCAACAATACCCAACATGTACAAGTCAAAGAAAAGTGCTCAAGATGCTCACGAAGCGATCCGCCCCACAAATCTTAACCACCCTCCCGATCTGATCAAATCATATTTAAATATCGACCAATATAAAATTTATCTCTTAATCTGGCGCCGCTTTTTATCCTCTCAAATGATGCCTGCAATTTACGACACAGTTTCTTGTGAAATTGAAACCGACCAAAATTTGACCCTACGCGCTTCGGGATCGATCATTAAATTTAGGGGATTCCTCGCTATCTACGAAGAGCGAGAAGATGGTGACGATGATGAGAAAAAGAAAGAAGATGCAGATAAGCTCTTACCACCAGTTGAAGTAGGGCAAACCCTCACTCTTTTGGATGTGGTCTCGAATCAATCATTTACAAAACCTCCTCCCCGCTTTACAGAAGCATCTCTAGTTAAAGAATTAGAAAAATCAGGAATCGGCCGGCCATCTACTTACGCATCGATTATGAATAAAATTCAAGGGCGGGCTTATACCGTTAAGGAACGGTTAGCTCTAAAGCCAACAGAGCTTGGAAAGATCATCGCTCAAATGCTCGAAAATCATTTCACAATGATTATGGATATTAAGTTTACTGCTCGGATGGAAGACGATCTCGATGAAATTGCAGAAGATAAAAAAAATTGGAGAGAGTTCCTCAATCAGTTTTGGACAAAGTTTGTTCCTGTTCTTGAAAAAGCAGAGAAGGAAGCCTTTGTTCCAAAACTTATGACAGCCATTAATTGTCCCAAATGTGGAAACAAGCTCCAAAAAATTTGGTCGCGCGACAAATATTTCTATGGCTGTTCCAACTACCCCGATTGTAAATTCACCGTTTCGATTGAATCACTTGAATTTAAGAAAGAAGATTATGCTGAAAACTTTGATTGGGATCAGCCCTGCCCTAAATGCACATCACCGATGAAGATCCGCTTTGGCCGCTTTGGAACCTTTTTAGGGTGTGAGCGCTATCCCGACTGCAAGGGAATCATTAATATTCCAAAGAAAGATGAACCAGTCCCTGACGACCTTCCAAAATGTCCCGCCATTGGGTGTGATGGGAATATCACACAGCGCCGAAGCCGTTGGGGGAAAACTTTCTTCAGCTGCTCTAATTATCCCGATTGTAATGTGATTGTTAATCAAATAGATGACTTGGAAATAAAATACCGCGACTTTCCAAAAACTCCCTATATCAAGAAAACAAAGGCTACAAAGGGAGGAGCAAAAAAAACCACCAAAAAAACCGCTAAGAAAGTGACAAAGAGAAAAACTACTACAAAGAAATTGACAAGGACAATAGGAAAACCCGCCCCACTTTCAAAAGAGCTTCAAACAATTGTTGGAGAAAAGGAATTGACCCGCGGAGAAGTGACAAAGAAAGTATGGGAATATATAAAATCTAACGACCTTCAAGATCCTAATAATAAGCGCTTCATCGTTCCTGATGGCAAACTTGCTAAGGTGTTTGGCCACTCAGATCCCATAGACATGATGAAACTCGCGGGGATCCTCAGCAAACACATCAACCCATGATATTCCTAAGTAGTGCCCAACGTTTTCTTGTTTATTGTTTTGTTTTCTTTGGTCCTCTTGGCACTCTTCTCACCCCTTCTTTTATGCCCTATGCCTTCCGTTTCTATTATTTTTTTCTTACCCTTTTCCCCCTCTTTTTTATTAACTTAAAATCCCATGAGTGGAAAACGGTTCTTGCATTTGCCCCCTTTCTCTTATACTGCTTAATTTCTTCTTATTTCACTCATAACAAATCTTTTGAGGTGGATTCCTATCCTCTCTTCCGGAGTTTTCTTTATGTTTCGCAGTATCTCTTTATGTTTGGAGCTGCCTTTTGTTTAAAGGGGGGGAAAGAGAAGATTATTCGCCTCTATCTTGCCGGCTTTTTTATCTCTCTAGTCGTTGGATACATTTTTTATATTGGGTATTATACCGGGATCGTCTCTTTTGCAACGATTGATAGATTCGCTGTTGAGGCTCAAATTGGGTGGGATCTCCTCCGTTTTTCACCGGGCAGTTATCCAAATGAATATGGGAATGTTTCTAGTTTTGTTCTAGCCATTCTCCTCATTCTCTATTCTCAGAAAAAAAAGTTTTATATTTTTCCTTTTGCAGGACTCACCTTCATTGCTTTTTTATTAACAACAACACGTGCCGCTTATCTCTCCTTTGCTATTTCCCTTATTTATCTTTGCTGCATGTCTTTAGAAATTAGAAAATTAATGTTTAAACTTTCTCTCTTAGCATTATCTATACTCCTAATTCTTAAAGCCTATTCGATCGACTTTTTTAAAATTTTTGTCGGTGGGATAAAATCAATTAGCCTAACTTATGGATCAACAGGAATTAGATTTACTGAGTGGATCAAAGGTTTTAGAGATCTTGATAAAAGTGTTATTTTCGGAAATGGTTTTGGTGCAAATATTTTAGTACACAACAT
>CBEWFH010000100.1:0-5262 GCA_965555895.1 uncultured Simkaniaceae bacterium | reverse complement strand
CCTTCGAGGATTAAAGAAATGGAATTTGATGAGATGTGGCACTTCATCGGTTCAAGAAAAACTGTCGCATGGGTGCTCGGTCGTCGTAGCGCTGCTCAGTACTTTCTGAACTTGAACCATCGATAGATAATGACATAGAGCACCCCTTAAACCTCTTCTTAATATAATTATATCATAAAGATTTATTTAAATTAAGGTTAATTTGATGATTTACTAGTTTGTAAGTGTCTTAATAACAGATAAATAAAGAAGTTTTTCTTCATCAAAGGTGGTGTAGGAGGTGAGGTCCTTGAGAGGGAGCCATTTTCCAGCCGAGATTTCTTCAGTTTGGAGGGTATACTCTGTGGTCACTTCTCCGAGGTAGAACCGGACCGTCTTGTCGACGAGAATTCCATCATGAATAAATTGATACTTTTCAACGAGATAGGAATGGTCGAGATAGCGGATCACCTCCATCCTCGTTTCCTCAAAAAGCTCTCTTTCAGCAGTTTCTTTTGGAGATTTCCCTCTTTCGGAGTGCCCTTTTGGAAAGCCCCAATGACCACCATTTAAGTGCTGAATAAGAAAAACTTCCCAGTAGTTTTCACGATAGGTGAGAGGTACGATGCCAAAACAGTTTGATTTAATGGGCTTCATGCGGCAGGCGCTGGACCAAAAACTACAACAGAGTTATGTCCACCAAATCCAAAGGAGTTAGAGATTCCTACTTTCACATTAAAATCTTCGGCTTTGTCTCCAACAAGATTGAATCCTTCAAGTTCCTCTTCAGGATCTTTAAGGTTAATCGTTGGGTGAAGTTTTCCTGTTTGAATCGCTTTGATCGTTGCAATGGCTTCAACACCTCCAGCAGCACCAAGACAGTGTCCTGTCATTGATTTTGTAGCGTTCATCTTCATCTCTTTGACTTGGTCACCAAAGACGGTGCGCATTCCCCGCACTTCACAAAGATCGCCAACGGAGGTCGCGGTTGCATGGGCATTGATATAGTTGATATCTTCTTTTGCAATTCCAGCATCATTGATCGCTGTTTCGATACATGCAGCAACACCTGAACCATCCTCTCGAGGACTTGTAATATGATAAGCATCGGTAGATACTGCTCCGCCGAGATACTCAGCAAGAATAGTCGCTCCCCTCTTCTTCGCATGCTCGTATTCTTCAAGAATAAGAACCCCTGCTCCTTCTCCAACGACAAATCCATCGCGAGATTTATCCCAAGGACGTGAAGCTCCTTCAGCATCGTCATTTCTCTCCGAGAGGGCTTTCATGACAACGAATCCTGCAACACCAATTGGATTAATCGGAGCTTCTGTTCCCCCACTAACCATGAGGTCGCAGTCGCCCCGCTCGATATGGTTAGCCGCAGCAACAATTGAATAGTTAGCGGTTGCACAGGCAGTTGAAATTGAATAGTTAGGGCCAGTAAACCCTAGATTAATGGCGAGCAGTCCTCCAGCCATATTAGTAATAATAAAGGGAACAAAAAATGGGGTGATACGATTAAAACCTTTTTCTAAAAGGGTTTTATTTCCTTCAGAGAAGACCGACATTCCTCCCATTCCTGAGCCAACGAGTACTCCACAACGAGATTTATTGAGTTTTTCCAAAGCTTCACCTGTGAGACCAGCGCTTTCCATCGCCTTTTTTCCAGCAACCATAGCATAGCGGATGAAAGGGTCGACCCTACGAGCTTGCTTTCTGTCCATATAACCGCCCACTTCAAAGTCTTGAACCGATCCTGCAAAGCGAGTGGGATAGTCTTCACACGGAAACTGGGTGATCGGTTTGACCCCACTTTTTCCTTCCAAAAGACTCTGGTAAAATTCATCAACATCAGTCCCGAAACAGGAGACAAGGCCCATTCCAGTTACAACGACTCGTCTTTTGTTGCTCACTCTGCCACCTTTCTTTCTTCTAAAGATAGTTCAATAATTTTTCCATCAGGCCAAAGACGCTCAAGCTGATACTTTTCTCTCATCTCTGGAACAAGGAGGTGAATCACAACCTGGAAGTAGTCCAGGACAATCCAATCACCATTTTGCATCCCTTCAACATGGACTGGTTTTTCACCAGCACCTCTCATGACACTTTCGATTTCCTTTGCGAGTGCTACAACGTGGCGATCAACATTTCCATCTGCGATGAGAATAAAATCAGTAATCGATGAAATCCCTCTGACATCAATAGCTATGATGTTAGAGCCTTTTTTATCGAAAATCGTTTGTGCAATTTCAAGTACGTTATTCGTGTGTTTGTCAGCCATTTAAATATCCATTATTTATGGGGATAGTATATACTATTTTGATGAATGTAGTCTAGCACTTTTCCCTGGAGAAGATGGCCACAATATAGCCTTTTTTTAAGTCTCTCCCGAATCTCAGTACTGCTGATATCCATAGCGGGGATTTCCAGTAGACCTTTTTCAACTTTCAATTTAATTTTAGCGTGAAGGTGATTGAATTTTTTTCTATCAAAGCCATGGCGTATACCCACAATAGGGGGAGCCATCTCTAAAAGGAGGTCGATATCTTTCCACTTATTAAAACCATAAGCAGTATCTTCTGCCACGATAAGGTAAATTTTCCCTTTAAGTTCTTTGATCGTATCAATGGTAAAAGAGGGTGGATCGCGAGAAATTTCTTCGTCATAGGGGTCACAACCTGGAACATCTTCGAGTGCTAATTGAAGCATATTCATTCGATGATTAGCTCTAGCAACAGGGGGAGCCTCACCTTTTGTAGGTGAAACATTGGCAGGACAAAAAAGGATCTTATCAACTAATCCTTTCTCTAGAATCCGCACCATCATATTAATGTGGCCAAGGTGGACAGGATCAAAGCTTCCACCAAAAAAGCCAATTTTTTTTGCCGTCATATTATCATATATGCATTTATCTTAGATTATTTCCCAGGAGTTTTGTCTGGAAACTTTGAGAAGTTTTTGGTTGGGATTAACGGCAACGGGAATGCCCGCAGATTCCAAGAAGGGAAGATCAAGGTCGCTATCTGAATAAGCTGTGACAAGATCTGGAGTAATTTGAAATTTTCTGGTTAGATTATTGATGCAATGAGCTTTTCCTTCTCCCAGAAGGATCGATTCAATCCCTTCGAAATTCCCCTCATTGTTTACGGAATAATGAGATGAGTACCATTCATTGACTTCTAGGTATTCAGCAATCGGTCCAACAATAAATGAGGGACCATTGGAAAGGATCACAGTGTGGTGCCCTTCATGCTGCGCTCTGCGGAGGCGTTCAAATGTGGGATAGTAGAGAAAACGAAAAAAATCATTCTTCAGAAACTGAGAGACCTCTTCCTCAACAAGCTCTAGCGGAGCCCCCTTTAAAAGTCTTTCAAAAACTTTTTCATGAAGCATTGTTAGGGATAGGTTTAAAAAATAGTGACGGAGGGAATAAATAGCGGTCCGAAGGAGGGAGATATGGCGGTAAAAACCTTTGGAAATGAGGTGGCGATAGAAGAGGATGCTGGAGTTAGAGTAGACCAGTGTATGGTCAAGGTCAAACGCGCTAATTTGTTTCAATTTAGATCAGTTTTTCTTCAAGATTTTCTAGCGCTTCCATCTCGCTTTCGAGGTGAATCCTAGCGCTATCGTAAAGCTCACGATAGGTCATCGCTTTTTCAAAGTCAAGGCTTGAGCCCCCCATTTCTTTCCGATACTCTTCCGTCTGACCTTTAATGACTTCTAGATGAGCTGCACGCTCTTCATAAAGTTCTTCCAAAGCATCACTGCTTATTACGCTTTCCTTTTTATTTAGTATAAAGCTTTTCAGATCGGCAAACTGCCGTTCAAAAAGATGAATTTCCAAAGGAGTTAGATTAAGTTTTTCGTAAGCCTTCTTAAGCTCTTCTTCCCCTTTTTCTAAATCTTCTAATGAGGTCGAGCTTTCATTTTCGATAAGGTGTATGAGTTTTTCTTTAAGTTCATTGATTCCTTTTTTGGCAGTATGTTTTTTCTTTTCAACTTTTGCTTCGACATGATCAAGAGCATTTGCGCGAGCATTTTGGATCCGATCTTTCAAGATTTTCACCTGGTCACGGTTTAATGCGCACTCTTTCATCTCATCTTGCAAAGTATTTGACTGCTCTAAAACTTTGGTACGAATGTGATTTTCTTCTTTTGCACAAAAGGCTTCAAAAGCTTCGACTTTGGGAATGAGAGCTTCAAAATTCTTCTTATGTTCTTCAGAGCGCTCTCCCATTTCAGAACGTCTTTCTTTTTCTTTTTCTCTAATTTTATCCCAACATTCACTTAAGGCTTTGCGCGATTTAGTAAATGCTTGCGTATTGAGAGTGAGAAGCTTGGCTAGTCCCTGAAAACTTTTTATCTCATCGCGAATCACATAATAGGGAGCACCAAATTTTTCCTCCCCTTCAGGGAATTGGTCTTTAACGAAGGCTTCAACATCTGATATAAAAGAGTCACTTAACTTTTTGATCAGCTCTTTCCGTTTAGGAAAAACCTCATCGCCAAGCTTTGAAAGACGTTTCAAAATCTTATTTTTGTGACTAATCCGCATGTCGGTCGATAAAACCTCTTTGCGGAGAGCATCGAGGCGAGAAATCAAGGTTTTTAAGAGTTGCAGTTCCCTTTGGGCGATATTATATTCACCTTCATTTAAAGAAAGTTCTTTGAGTCCGCTAGGGAATTCGAGATGAGGAATTTGCTCTATTAAGCGATCATAGTGACCAATATCGGCTTCCAAACCGTCAATTGCAAGTTCAATTTGTTCAATAGAAAAGGCAGATTGTTCATCTTTAATCTCTTTTATACGGCGAGCTTCATCTCCAATTTGAGTATATTCGCTCCAGAGATGATTCCGTTTAACAGGGTTCATCTTTTCTTTGAAGAGTGGCCCAATAAGTTTTTTAGCATCCCAAAAGTCCTTGAAGGAACCTCCCTCAATATCAGCTAAAATAGCTTTCATAAACTCAAGGATTTTTGCGATTTTCTCTTCAACTTCCTTCACCTTTTCAAAGAATTCTTTGAAGGTTATAAAAGCCTCAGATTCGTATTTAGGTTTCTTTTCTGGTAGTTCTTTTTTCTCTGATTCCATCATGCAATAGTTTGTCAGGGGATTACCGCTTCACCAATACTAAGATAATCCTCAATTAATGAAAAGGGTAATTTCGCCCTTTCAACAATGAAGTGCAATAAATAGATGAAATTTAGACTTGTCTGAAGATGGTAAAAATTCCTGTGGTAATTGTAAGAAAACCAAGGAGGAAGGATGTCAAATGGATA
>CBEWFH010000099.1:0-5294 GCA_965555895.1 uncultured Simkaniaceae bacterium | reverse complement strand
AATATACCACAGCTGTCAATTAAATTTATGAGTATTTTTTGTGGAAATGGTATAATTTAATTTTTAAACTCTCTGTTAATCGCGCCTGGCACACATCGATGGAGGTGGGTGTAAAGGTGATGGCTGAAGAGAGGACCACGATGAAAAAGAAAACATATCGTCACCGCTTATATGACTTTTGTTGCCCTCGATGATCATGGCCGTCCAATAAGAGTTCCTCCTGTCACCCCTAAGTCTGATGTTGAAAAAAGAAGATTTGAAGAAGCCGATACGCGGCGCGATGCTAGGATCAGTTTTAAAAAAATTGGTAAAAAAGGTTCTCAATAACCTCTCTTTGCCCTATAATTTTAGGGTATGATTGAAGCGAGTCAAATATTAAACGCCATACTTAAGGTTCTCGATGGAGCCGATATCAAAGTGATGAACCCACGAAAAGATGGTCTTCACTTTGATGCGATTGTGATTGCCCAAGAGTTTGCGGGAAAAAGTCTTATCGAACAGCACCAAATGGTGATGGATCCCCTGAAAGATCTTTTTGCATCCTCGCTACATGCGTTTAGTTTAAAGACCTATACACCTGAAGAGTGGGAGCGAGTAAAAAAATGAGCGATATCCAAGACCAAATCAAAAAAGAGATCGAAGCCCATCCTACTATTCTCTTTATGAAGGGATCGAAGCTAATGCCTAATTGTGGATTTTCCGCACGGGTTGTCGATGTTTTGAGAAGCCATAGGGTTGAATTTGAAACGCGAGATGTTCTTCAAGATGACGCTTTGCGGCAAGGGATCAAAGAATTCTCCAACTGGCCAACCATTCCCCAACTTTATATCGAGGGAAAATTCATTGGGGGTTGCGATATCGTGTTGCAACTTCATGAAGAAGGTAAACTTGAAACTCTCTTAAGGAGGTCATGATGTCAGGCGCAATAAAGGTTCAGCAAGCTACTCATCTTGGTTTTACACTAAAAAGAACCGACTATTGTCAGTCAAGATTCCTTATAGAAAGAAAGACTTATACGATTGCTAAAGAAATGCTACCCTTTTCTCACATGTCCCAGAGATACATTTGTGAAAACTGTCGTGCTTGGGAAAACCGAACCTATAAACATGATAAAGAAAATTAATGGACGAACCAACCACTGATATTGCTAATCTTTTTCTCCACTGCGGATGGATGATCCCGGTTTTGATTATCATTGGGTTGACCCTCCTTGCTCATTTTATTATCCGTCGATTTTATAAACGGGTCTATCCCCGCCTTGAAAAAACTCACTTGACCTGGGATTCGGCTCTATTAAGTGCTATGATTCGCCCTTTCAAAGTTATCGTATGGATTTTGGGACTCACCTTTTCGATTCAACTTCTCGCATATCACTTTGAAAAAGATAGTCTTATCGAGCTTTTTAGACCGTTCCGCAATTTCTCATTTGTTGTCATTATTCTTTGGTTCAGCCTCCGCTTTATTAAGAATATGGAGGTTGATTATTCGCGAGAAGAACGGACTAAGAAAAAGCGCTACGATAAGACAACAGTACGGGCTATTTGCCAGCTCTCTAGAATCGCTGCTGTTTTAATTGCTGTTTTGGTTTATTTGCAGACGCGCAATGTCAATATCTCTGCCGTCCTTGCCTTTGGTGGTGCTGGAGGTTTGATCGTGGGTCTCGCTGCAAAAGATCTTTTGGCCAACTTTTTTGGTGGTTTGATGATCTATATGGATCGCCCCTTTTCAGTCGGTGATTGGATCATGTCCCCCGACAGAGAAATTGAGGGGTATGTCGAAAATATCGGCTGGCGTCTCACCCGTATTCGGACCTTTGCAAAACGGCCGATCTATGTTCCCAATGGAGTTTTTTCCAATATTTCGGTGGTTAACCCTTCAAGGATGTCGAATCGGCAAATAAAAACCCGGGTAGGAATCCGCTATGATGATGCGGAAAAAATGGATGCGATCGTGAAAGAGGTTGAGGAAATGATCCGCAACCATCCTGAGATCGACACCGGCAAATTTCTGATGGTTCGCTTTGATGAATTTGGCCCCTCATCCCTTAACTTTTTGATTTACTGCTTTACAAAGACGACCAAGAAGGCTGATTACATGCTCTATCAGCAAGATATCTATCTCAAAACCATCAAGATTATTAAAGACCATGGGGCAGAGTGTGCCTTCCCCACAACAACTCTCCATATCCCAGATGGAGTTTCCCTTAAGCAATGAATGAATTGACCTTTTTCATTCACATCGCTGCTTTAGTTAGCTTCATTTTACTAGCGCTCCGGATTGGAAAAGAAGCGCTGATCGCAGCTCTTGCTATCCAAGTCATTTTAGGAAATCTTTTCGTTACAAAGCAGATGACCCTTTTTGGTCTCGACATCACCTGCTCAGAGGTCTACACCGTTGGAGCGATTTTCACCCTTAATCTTATGCAAACCTATTTTGGAAAAAAAACAGCAACCAAGGGGTTGGGAATTGTTTTTCTCCTCCTCTTCTTTGTGATTATTATGTCGCAGTTCCAGCTCCGCTACCTCCCCTCAAAATACGACTCAATGCACCCTGCTTTTGCAGCGATTTTAGAATATGCTCCACGAATAATGATCACCTCTTTTTTCTGCGCCCTTTCGATGCAAAAGCTCGACATGGAACTCTTTGGATTTTTGAAAAAGAGGCTGACAAAACTCCCCTTTTTCATCCCCTTTGTTTGCGCCTCCTTAGTTACCCAACTTCTTGACACGATCCTTTTCAGCTACATCGCTCTCTATGGAATCGTTCACAGCATGAAAGATATCATTGTGATGAGCTACCTCGTTAAGGTGACTATTATCTTCTGCATGGCTCCCTTCACCCTCATTGTAAAACGGCTGATTCGTCATGACCCCATTCAAGTTTGAAGTATTACATAACTCGACGAAATCGCGAGCACGGGTAGGTCTGATTCATACCGCGCATGGAATCATCGACACTCCCAACTTTGTAGCGGTCGGTACCAATGGAACACTCAAAGCACTCGATAATGAGATGGTCAGCTCGATTGGATTGCAGCTCATGTTTTGCAATACTTACCATTTGCTTTTGCAACCAGGACCCGAAGTGATTGAAAAAGGGGGAGGGATCCACCGTTTTATCAACAGAGATATGCCGATCATTACCGATTCGGGAGGGTTTCAAGTTTTTAGCCTGGCTTACGGCTCCGTTGCTGATGAACTAAAAAGCAAGGGGACAAAAAAACTTGGGGGCTCTGTTATTAAAATTACTGAAGATGGGGTTCACTTCCGTTCCTATCGTGATGGACGATCGATACTCCTCACCCCCGAAACCTCTGTCACCGCACAAAAAGCAATTGGGGCTGATATCATCATCCCTTTTGATGAACTCCCCCCTTATCACATCACCGATAGTGAGCTTAAAAAATCTCTCGATCGGACCCACTCTTGGGAAAAGCGCTCACTCGAAGCTCACCTTAAAGACCCCCGGGGACAGGCGATGTATGCAGTCATCCATGGAGGAGTCGATGATTCCCTCAGGGAACAGAGCTGTAACTTCCTCAGCAATCTCCCCTTCGATGGGTACGCAATCGGAGGGAGTATGGGGAAATCCAAGGATCAAATGGTCTCGATGCTCTCCTCTCTTCTCCCCAAACTCCCTCCTGAAGCCCCTAATCACCTCCTAGGGATCGCTGATCTCGAGTCGCTCAAGGGGTGCGTTCCTCTTGGAATTGACACCTTTGATAGCTCCTATCCCACAAAAGCAGCCCGCCATGGGACCCTTTTGACCTCTTTTGGAGGGATGAAAATCACCGGAGGGAAGCATAGTAGGGAATTTGAGCCGATTGAAGAGGGATGCTCCTGTTATACCTGCAAAAACTACTCGCGGGCCTACATCCACCATCTATTTAAAGCTAAGGAGCTTACATCTATGACCTTAGCCTCTATTCACAATCTCCATTTTATGGTGGAGCTCATGAAGACTTTCAGACAGAACATATTACAAAACAATGTGTAATAATGAAAATTTTTATTATTATATTTTACAATCCATAAATATGTTATAATTAAAGTATAAAACATAATATTAGAGGTTAATAAGGTGTCTGAGGTTAATTCATGTACAGATACCCTGCTTTATACAGAAAAGGGGCTTCGCTCTGGCAAGACTACCCTATTCCCTGAAGATCACTCTTCAAGCCCTTTTAAGCAAGTAGCTTCCTACAGCGACCCAGACTGGACAACGAATATTGTCTATGATCATGGAAACCTCAATCCAACACCTTATTCTCCACATCCTACTTACAACGCTCCTTTTGGTAGTCGCGATCTTGCCCTTACCCAAGAGTACGAACTGCGGATGGATAGGAGTCAAAGACTCCCAGCTAGTGATCGTCACCGTGGGTATGAAGACAAAGTTTTAAAAACTGCTAAACCCCTCCTTCAAAAAACTTATGCAAATTATAGTGCAAAACCTGTTCACGATTTTAAGGTTCAAATGACTCCAACTACCCCTCTCCTTAAAAGGCTTGGGATTGAAGATTTTGGAAAAGACCATAGAAAACTCAATTTCTCTAGCAAATGGCACAAGAATGGTCTGAAAGGATATCAATTTTGGGAAAACGAAAAACTTGTCATCCTTCATGATACTGTTACTTCTAGTAATGACCGATCAGCTTACGGAATTAGTATGATGCGTAGAGTTGATTCAGAACACACCGGTCAGTCGGTTGCTTATACAGGACGCCCCGATACGGAGCATAAAGCGGTAGAGCAAGTTGAATTTATCTTCCGCAGCGAAATGGCAAAAGGTGAGAACAGTAAAGGGATCAAAATTAATAAAGTCACTGGTGAGTATGAGCTCACCTATGTTGTCACTAATCTAATGTCAGCAGTTGGAGCAACTGGACTTGTAGGACTCAATGAAAAAAAATCTATCCTAAGAGAACAACAGATCTTCAATAGACTTAAACAGCACACACTCATTATCGATGAGAAAAAGGTCCGCGTTAAGCCTATCTACTTTAACCAAGGGTTTAGCTTCCTCAATAAGGCTGGAATACCAAAGCATCAAAAGGAAATTAATGCAATTGGGCATCAAGAGCTTAAAGATCTCGGTTATAAGGAGCTAATGAAAAAAAAAGATCGATTATTGAGAAAAGCTCTTGGCTATTTAGAAGGGCGTGATAACCTCCTTCCAGAGGAAGATTTTTTCTATCGCGATCTGGTCTGTAAATTGTTAGAACTTTCTGTAGTCATTCACTGCAAAAGTAGTGCTGACCGGACAGCTATAGCTATAGCTATTTCAATGGCAAC
>CBEWFH010000098.1:0-5310 GCA_965555895.1 uncultured Simkaniaceae bacterium | reverse complement strand
CTAAAAGAGCAAAAAATAATTAAAATGACTATCAAACACTAATTAAGGAGTTATGAATGAAAAAACTACTGGCACTATTTGTTTGTATATTTTCCCTTTTTGCTGCGGAAAATCAAATCTTTGTTAAGGAAACAACAGAAGGTACTATTGAGTTCACACTCATGCCTGAAGTTGCTCCTCTTGCCTCTGAAAATATGGTAAAACTTGCCGAAAGTGGTAAATATAATGGTGTCGTTTTCCACCGCATTATTCCCAACTTTATGATCCAAGGAGGAGATTATGAAAATGGAAATGGTACCGGTGGAAAATCGGTTTGGGGAAAGCACTTTAAAGATGAGGCACCACTAAAGTGAGATTCGATAAGCCTGGTCTCTTAGCAATGGCAAATGCAGGGCCTGGAACCAATGGAAGTCAGTTTTTTATAACGATGGCTAAAACAACTTGGCTCCAAGGGAAACATCCCATTTTTGGTGAAATGACCCAAGGATTCGATGTGGTAAAAAAAATTGAAGCTTTAGGGTCTCCAAGAGGAAACCCTAAAAAGTCAGTTAAAATCATTTCGATGACCGTAAAACAATGAAGGTAGGAATCATTGGCTATGGGAAAATGGGGAAGGCTGTTGAAAGACTTGCTCTGGAAATGGGACACTCTGTCTCCGTTGGCCTAGATTCTCATGTTGATGTTTTTATCGATTTTACCGAGCCAGCTGCAGTTATTGAGACAGCACTGGCTCTTAAACTAAGAAAGACTCCTTGGGTTATTGGTACAACAGGGTGGAACCAAGAAGAGGTATTACAAGTCGCTCAAGAAGGGGAGATTCCCCTCCTTTACGGCCCTAATTTTTCAATAGGAATGGCCTTTTTTTTCTATTTAGCCAAAATGGGGGCAAAGGTAATGGGAGCCTCTTTTGCAAAATCGGGGATTGATACCCATCACGCAGAAAAAAAGGATGCTCCATCGGGAACAGCTCTTAAGCTGATGAAGGAGATTCCGGGACTTTCTTTTGAAAGTATTCGAAAAGGGGATCAAGTGGGGACCCACCAACTCTTTTTCGATAACTTAGAGGACCAAATTGAACTTACCCACCGAGCAAAAAATCGTGATGGTTTTGCTAGGGGAGCAATTTTAGGGGGGAAGTGGCTTATAGGAAAAAAGGGGATTTACATCTTTGATGACTACATGGAGGAGAAGTTTTCATGTCATTTTCAGGAACGATTACTGCCCTTGTAACTCCCTTTAAAGAGGGGAGGCTCGATGAGGATGGCCTTCGAAAAAACATCCGTTTTCAAATCGAAGAGGGGATTGATGGACTTCTCGTTTTGGGAACAACGGGGGAGGGTGCAACCCTAAGCCCTGAAGAACAAAAAAAAGTGATTGAAATCGCTGCCCAAGAGAAAAAAGTTCCTCTCCTAGTCAACGCCGGAGATCTTTCAACTTCTCGCGCCATTGAAAAAGCTAAAGAAGGAGAAAGGCTGGGAGCAGACGGTTTATTGATAATTGCACCCTATTATAACCGCCCTTCTCAAGAAGGGATCGCCCTCCACTTTGAAGCAATTGCAAAAGAAACAGAGCTTCCGATCATCTTATACAACCACCCTAAAAGAACAGGGGTAGAAATTTCACTCGAAACATTAAAACGTCTAGCAAGGCGGGAAAACATTATTGGAATTAAAGATGCTTCGGGCTCGATTCCCTATGCCGCAGCTATTCGAAATACCCTTCCAGAGTTTTTTCTTTTTGCAGGAGATGACCTTATGTCCCTCCCTTTACTATCAATTGGCGCTAGTGGCCTTATTTCGATCGTCAGCAACTTAATGCCACGTGAGATGGGGAATATGGTGCGAAATCAAGATCATGGGCTTTACCGCGAGTTATTCCCCTTTATGGAAGGAGCACAAATCGAAACCAACCCTGTTCCGATAAAAGCGATGATGGAGCTTGCAAATCATCCTGCAGGTGCCCCAAGACTTCCCTTAGCTCCGCTTTCCCCTGAAAATTACACCTATCTAAAAGGGTTGAGGGTCTATGACCAGGTTTAAAGTTGGACTCCTTGGTGGAAGTGGCCGCGTTGGACAAATGTATCAAGTCCTTCTAAAGGATCACCCCTTTTTTGAGCTTACATTTACCCCAAAGCGAGAAGAGCTAGAAGATGTAGAAAAAGCAAAGGGATGTGCACTTATCTTTTCAGCCCTTCCTAATGAAGCTGCCAAAATCTATGATCCTTTGTATGCAAAGTGGGGATTCCCTGTTTTTTCCTCTGCTTCTTGTCACCGTTTGCAAAAAGATCTTCCTCTCATTATCCCAGAAATCAATGGTGGCAAGCTAAAAGGGTGGAAAGGATCGATTATTGCCAAACCTAATTGCACCCTCCAGAGCATGCTCCTTCCCCTTTACCCTCTCCATGAAAAGTTTCACTTAAGACAGGTTTCTGTAACCAACCTCCAATCGACAAGTGGGGCAGGAAGAAACTTTAGCCTTGAACGTAATGTGATACCTTTCATTGAATGGGAGGAAGAAAAGACAGAAGTCGAATCGCTCAAGATTTTAGAAAATTCATCGATAGCAATCAGCGCTCATTGTACCCGTGTTCCTGTTCTCCATGGTCATTTAGCCTGTGTATCTGCATCTTTTGAGAGAAAACCAACCCTTGAAGAGGTTAAAGAGGTCTGGAGCTCTTTTAAAGGATTAGACCTCCCTTCAGCCCCAAAAAAAACATTCATTTACTTTGAAGAAGAGGATCGCCCTCAACCAAAACTTGATGTTAATGTTGGAAAGGGGATGGCAATTGCTCTTGGCCGTCTACGAACCTGTTCACTTTTTGATATCCGTTTCACGGCCCTTTCACATAATCTCATTAGAGGAGCTGCCGGCGGGGGACTTCTCACTGCAGAACTCTATGCAAAGGAAAACCTCTTATGATTAAAAGGCTCGATACTTTTCAACTTTTAAGCCCCTCTTATCTTTTTCCAGAAATCAACCGAAGGAAAGAACTTTTCCTTGAAAGACACTCTGACGTTAAACTGACCAATTTAGGAATTGGAGATACCGTTCTCCCTCTTCCAACAGCAGTTGTAGACGCATTGACAAAAGCAAGCGCCGACCTAGGAACTGTTGAAGGATACTCAGGTTATGGAAAGGACCAAGGGCTTCTAGAGCTTCGGGAAAAAATACGAGACTACTTTTATCCCCATCTCTCAGTTGATGAAATTTTTATTTCTGATGGAGCAAAAAGTGAAATAGGACGCCTTCAGACCCTTTTTGGGGGAAAGATCAGGGTGGGGCTACAAGATCCTGCCTATCCTGTTTATCTCGATGGTTCCATTTTGCAAGGGGTAGATAAGATCGATCTCCTTCTCTGCCATGAAGAGAATCACTTTTTTCCAGAATTAAATCCCGAACTTGATCTTCTCTATATTTGTAATCCTAACAACCCCACAGGGATTGCTTATACTCATCAAGAGCTTAAAAGACTTGTCGACTATGCCCTCGAGAACCATATAGTGATTCTCTATGATGGGGCTTACTCTGGTTATATTCAGGATAAAACCCTTCCTCAAACCATCTATGATATTCCTGGAGCTGAAAAAGTTGCTATCGAGGTGAACTCTTTTTCAAAACTTGCAGGGTTTACAGGGATCCGCCTCGGTTGGACTATCATACCAAAAGCCCTTACCTTTGATTGTGGTCATCCCATCTGGGAGGATTATTTCCGCTTTGCCTCAACGATTTTTAACGGTGCTTCCAATATTGCACAAAAGGGGGGAGTTGGTGTTTTCTCGGAGGGTGGGTGGAAGGGAACCCAAGAAAATATCGCTTTTACTATGGAAAATGCTAAACGATTAAAAGAACAATTCAAGGGCGAAGGGTATCAAGTCTATGGAGGGGAAAATGCTCCCTACATTTGGGTGCACACACCTGGCCGGCTTTCATGGGATGTTTTTCAAGAGTTCATGGAAAAGAGACACACTATCATTACTCCGGGAAAAGGGTATGGCCCCTCGGGAGAACATTTTTTCCGAGTCAGCGCATTTACCTCACAAATTGATGGGGGAGATCAAGGCCGCAAAAGTTAATCTTCTCATTAGGTCTTCGTATCAAAGCAATATCTAAAGGAAAAAGGAAAATTTCCACTGTAATAGTTACAGTCCCTTCAAAAAGGTGGCCTGAAAAAGTATGGTATTTTCATCTGAGAGGACAACATGTGTGTGTGCTGGTTTTCCATCGAGGTCGGAGATATTTCCACTCGCACTGATCAGTTCATAATCTCCTTTATAGGAATGGGTGTCGTAGTCGTTTTTCTTAAGATCAAAATAACCTAGCTTTACATCGGTCACGCCACCAATTCCTTGGAAAAAGGCACTAGGGATTCTCTTTTGCAAAACAAAGGCGGTTAGAGTTTCATGAAGTTCTTCAGCCGGTTCCAATTTTAAGATATAACCCTTAGAATAATCTGCAAATCTCACTCTTCATCTACCTTTTTTCGGAAACTTTTGGTTTCTGAGTGTTTCTGTTTATCCTCAAGAATTTTTTTCTTTAGTCTACGGGATCGCCTCTTTTTTTGTTGTCGAATTTTTTCCATTTCCCGTTGTTTTTTTGTCTTTTCTTGGTGGAGCGTGTGAGCAATTTTCTCGCAGAGCTCCCTCCTGGCTTGGAAACGGTTCATCGCGCGCGAGCGATCTTTTTGACATTTTACCTCAATTCCTGTGGGAATATGCTTGAGATAGACACACGAAGAGGTTTTATTAACCTTTTGACCTCCACTTCCTGAGCCTAGGATAAACTTCTCAATGAGGTCGTCATCATAGATCTCAAGCCTTTTCATTCGCGCTTCAAGAGCCTCTTTTTTTTCTTTACTTACAGGCATGTGCATTGGGCCAAAAAAAAAGGCGGATCACTAGATGAGATCCGTCTTAGATATTTAAGAAGAATTACGCAGTGCGCTCATCTTCAGTTGGTTTTTCTTCATCATCACTAGATGCGAGGAAGCTTTCTTTAGTGACTTCTTCTTCGTCATTGAAAGAAACTTTTACTCCGCTATCAGCAGTTGTTGTTTCTTCAGTTTCAGTAGTTGTAGCTACTGACTCTTCTTTTACAGGCTCATCTTCGGCAAATAGTGGTAGGCCGAAAAGAGAAAACGCTGTTAGAGCAAGAATTGCTGTCTTTTTCATATCATTCCTTCGTGTTATAGGTTATAAAGATCTATCAAAGGTTAACATTTTTTAACATTTAAGGCAAGATTGTCCAAAGGGATTAACGGGCACAGGAAACTAAAACAAATTTGGTTCATCCGCAAAACTAGTCTCTGACTAT
>CBEWFH010000097.1:0-5330 GCA_965555895.1 uncultured Simkaniaceae bacterium | reverse complement strand
CCAGAGTAATCGGTAGCAAGGTATTTTACTCCTGAAATACCAAAGGCATGATAAAACATGGATGTGGACATAGTTACTCCTTAAAAGAGGTTATTTATCCACCACTTACTTTAATTTGATATTTTTTGAAAAATAGTCGGAGACTAGTTTTGCGGATGAACCGTAATATAAGCAAGTTTTGGAACCCTAAGATCAATGATAAGTCCTTGGTCTTGAACTTTCCCGCTGAAGGCCCGGTAGCGTTTAATCTCTTCTTCATACCTTTTTGGCGAAAGACGGAGGGTATGGAAAATTCCCCCAGAATACTCTAAGATAACAACAATTTCCCTTTTTCCTAGAGATTTCTCCTCGATATGTGAAAGGTCTATCCTCTTCACCTCTCTCCCTAATAGAGTGTGAAGGTTATTGGCTAGGGCAACTTCCTTCTCATCTAGAGGGTGATTCCAAGGGGGAATAGCTTTGAGACCAAGATAAAGCTCTGGGAGCTTTTTAGGGGTAAAATAGGGGCGGAGTGGAAAAAGGTAGCCCTCAACATCAAGTGCTAAATTTTCAAGGTCTATCAAGGCAAAGGTGGGACTCCGAAGGGTATAGTCAATATAAAGGGTATTGGGGCTTAAATAAGAAGCTGAGACCTTTTTTATGAGTGGACTTTCTCTTAAGATTTTTTCTACCTCATCGACCTCCAAATTCTTAGGTTGGTTGGCGGATAGGTCAAGCACCTCTGCTAAGTAATCGGTTTTTAGCCCCTCTTTTAAGGGACCTGTTTGAGCAATGATTTTAATTGGAACCTTTGGGGGTTCACGGTTTTCAAAATAGGAGAGGGTGAAATAAAAGCTACCAATACAAAGGAGGGAAAAGCAAACAAGTAAGATGGGCCTTAAATATTTCATAAGAGTTCCTGAAGAATGGCCGGCCCAACCTTTGTGATATCTCCAGCTCCGATTGTGACTAAAATATCTCCAGGGAGGAGCATTTTTGGAAGATAACTGAGAAGTTTTTCTTTTTCTAAATAGAGGGCATCTCCTCCTTGAATTTCTTTAAAAAGTCTCTTTCCATTGATTCCAGGAATAGGCATCTCCCCTGCTGGATAAATTGAGGTAATGATCGTTAAGTCTGCAGACTCAAAGGCTCTCTTAAACTCAGAGAGGAGCTCTTTCGTCCGAGAATAGCGATGGGGCTGAAAAAGGGCGATAAGCCTCCCCTTTCCGAGTCCTTTTTTTAACCCTTTTAAGAGGGCTTTTATCTCAGTCGGATGGTGGGCATAATCGTCATAAATTGTAATCCGATTGATAACACCAATTTTTTCTTGCCTCCGTTTGACCCCTTGAAAGGTTAAGAAAGCTTTCCGAATCTCTTTTTCTTGAATACCAAGTTTTAAGGCCATTCCAAAAACAGCTAAGGCATTTAGGGCCAATTTTTCTCCCATAAGAGGGAGGTTAATATCAGTATAGATCTTTCCTTTAAACTCTGCTGAAAAAATGGTTTCTTTCCCTTTTTGAAGGGTTGAAAGAAGCTTTAAACTCCCCTTATTTCCATAGGAAATTCCAGGAGGTTTAAGTTTTGCAAGAAGAGGGTCATCGATACACCAAAAAAGAAGCCTTTTGTTTTTTATACGAGAGCAAAATGTTTGAAACCCTTCGATGAGTTTCTTTTCGGTCTTCCAATAATCAAGATGTTCTTTTTCGATGTTTGTAATAATTGCCCCTTCTCCTTCATAACGGAGGAAACTCCCATCACCTTCATCAGCCTCGAGTGTAAAATACTCCCCAGTTCCATACCCACCATTTTTCTGAAGGTTTTTGAGAATCCCACCAACTGCAAAAGTAGGGTTTTCCCCTGCTGAGTAAAGAACCCAAGTGAGGAGTGCTGAGGTACTAGTTTTCCCATGGGTTCCTGTAACAAGAAGTCCTTTTTTCCCTTCAAGGAGAACTTTTATGAGTTCGGAGCGATGTAAAATGGGGAGGTTATTTTTTTTTGCTAAGATGAGGCTAGGATGATTCTCTTTTATAGCTGAGCTATAGACAATGGTTCCCTGTTTGGGGAGAGTTTCACTCCTCTTTACCCCTAATTTTTCTAGGGAAGAAATATCATTGATATCTGAGCCAGAAATGGGGATCCCTTTTTCAAGAAGGATATGAGCAAGAGCACTCATTCCAATCCCACCAACACCTAAAAAATGGAATGATTTTTTCATAACGTTTTCAGTACGATTCCACAGAGGTCTTCTCTATTTTCTTCTTCTTTGTAAGTTTGAAGTGCACTCTTCATTTTTTTCAATTTTTCTCGGGAGCTGTCGAGCAGATCGATAATTGCATCTGCTAAAATAACCCCACAGAGCCCTTTCTCTTCTAAAGTAATTGCTCCCTTAATCTCATCTGTAACAAATGCAGCATTTTTTAACTGATGATTTTCTGTTCCGAATGGGTAGGGAATGAGAATACTTGGAACGGTAAATTCAATGAGCTCAGCAAGTGTTGCAGCACCAGCTCTAGAAATACTTAAGTCAGCTGCTGCCCAGGCATATTCCATCTTCTCCTCAAATACTTTAACAGAGAAAAGAATATCCTGTTTTTTGTAAATTTCCCGAAGCTTTTCAGCCCGACTAGGATCTCCAACAATGTGAATCACTTGCAAATCCATTCCTTGACTAATGAGAGCTTCTAAGGCACCACAGCAAAAACGGTTGATCGCTTGTGCTCCTTGCGATCCTCCAAAAATAAGGAGGGTCAGCTTCTCTTCGTGCAGCCCAAAATAGGCCCGTGCCTTTTTTTTCGTCATCCCTTTTTCTTTTTTTAGAAGGGGCATCTGTACACAGACACTTTTTGACTTTAAATATTCGGCGGCATGGGAAAATTGAATCGCTGAAACCTTTGCCCACTTGGAACAGTACCGATTGACCCTCCCGGGAAAAGCGTTGCTCTCGAAGATAATAATGGGAACTTTTTTTAATTTCGCAGCATAAATAGCTGGAAAGGTGTGATAACTTCCAAACCCAACTATTAAATCAGGCTTTTTCTTTCCAATAAACTTGAGGCATCGAGTGAGTCCCTTCGAAATCGAAATGAGCGCTTTAAGAACTTGGATGGGATCTTTTTGAAAAGGGGGTCCACTTTGGATGTCTAAAAAAGGGAAGAGATCTTTTTTAAAGTAGGTGTTTTCTTTAAGGCCCGCACCAACAAAGGTAATATGGATATTGGGATGTTGGATGAGCTCCAAAGCGAGAGCCTGAGCGGGAAAAAGATGTCCCCCTGTCCCCCCTGCAGCTATTATTACCTTTAAGTCTCTAACATCTTTTTCCATGATTTTTCCTTCAATCTATGAGCACTCATGATGAGGGCTATCGAAATGCTATTAGCAAGTAGGGATGATCCTCCCTGACTAAAAAAGGGAAGGTTTGTTCCTTTGCTAGGAAGGAGCCCGGAGACCACCCCCAAGTTTAAAAAAGCCTGAAACGAAATAAGGAAAATCATGACGCTCGCCACGTAAAAACCTTCTTTCGATTGTGCTTTTAAAGCAATGTGGAAGCCGTTATAAGCAATTGAAAGATAAAGAAGTACCAAAAAAAGAATTCCAATAAACCCAAGTTCTTCCGCATAAATGGCAGCGATATAGTCACTGCGTGCTTCTGGCAAATAGTTTAACTTTTGAAGACTTTCCCCCACCCCACGTCCAAAAAGGCCACCTGATCCGGTTGCAATTTTTGCTTGATAGGGTTGGTGTCCTTTTCCTAAGAGATCAGCTTCCGGATGAAGATAGATCCTAATCCTCTCCTTAACATGGGGCATCTGAAAGGCAGCAACTCCTCCAAGTCCTCCTAAAAACAAAACGGGAAGGAGCCAATAGAGCCACTTCACACGGCATATGAAGAAAAGGGCCATCATAGTAACCATTATGATTACGACCGCTCCATTATCGGGTTCAATGAGGATCAAAAAGAGAGGAACGGAAAGGCGGAAAATAATTAAATAAAACCGCTTCAGTGTCATCTTTTCCTCTTTTAAATAGAGGTGGATAAAGAAAAGCGGAGCGATCACTTTCATAAATTCAGAGGGTTGAAAGGAAATAGGACCGATAAAAATCCACCTATGGGCACCATTTAGAGCCCGCCCAATTCCAGGAACAAAAAGTAAAAGTAAACAGAAAACGCACCCATAAAAAAGATAGGGAGAATAGTTCAAGAGTTTTTGATACCCAAAAAAATAGGCAAGAAGGGCAAGAACAATTCCTAAACACCCATAAATTAGTTGCTTGATAAGGGCATGGTGAGTGCTAATATTTAGGCTTCTATCGATCACTTCTGCAGAAGTGGTGTCGAAGACCATTAAGATCCCGATCGCAAAAAGGATCGTGACAAAAGAGAGGAGAAAATAAACGCTTTTCATTTAACTCTATCGTAAGTTCATTTTATCTTTAAGCGGTCACCTGGACGGAGTCGTTTTGCTTTTTCCTCATCGATATTGTTGAGCTTGAGAAGTTCTTCCACTTGCATCTGATGCTTCTGTGCAATCGTCCACGGACTATCGCCCCCTTTAATCACGTAGTACTTTCCATCTTCTTTTTGAACCACTTTATTCGGGACTTTTCGCTCAGGAAGTTTAAGCTCTTGTCCAATTTGCAGCCGGGAGTTAGAAAGGTTGTTAAGCTTCATAATTTCATCGACGCTTACCCCATGACTCCGAGCAATCTTCTCGAGGACATCTCCTTTAGCAACGGTAACAGTGCGAAGGGGGGATTTTATAGGTACCTTAAAGGCAACCTTTTCTTCTTCTTTTTTTGTAGGGGTGAGGACAGGAGAAGGAAGGACTTCCTCTTTCTTCTCTTCGACTTTAGTCATTGCGGTGTATTTGCTAATGACTTGATCGACTTGATCTCCCCCGTGCTTTGCAGTAGGGGTGAGTTTTGCTGCGATGTTGCCCTGCTCTTGTTTTGGCTCAGTTACCACAAGATTGGTTCCCGACTCATTTTTAAGAGAGCTGACAAAGAGGGTCACAAGGAGCCCTGCATTGATCAAAACAGCGACGATAATTATGTCTCTACGATTCATCTTTCATTCCTTCAGCTTTTTCACATACTCTTTAAACATACTCCCCCTTTCTTCGTAGTTTTGAAATTGATCAAAACTTGCGGCTCCTGGAGAGAGGAGGATCGTATCCCCTTTTTGAGCCTCGAAATAAGCTTCCCTAACCGCTTCTTTCAAATCCCTGCAAAGTTTAACCTCTTCTAATTCTTCCTTAAGTTGTGAAGCTGTCTCTCCAATTGCAAAAACTTTTGTGACTTTCCTTTGAAAGGGCTCTTTCCATTTTTTAAAGGTTTCTCCCTTTCCTTTTCCA
>CBEWFH010000096.1:0-5336 GCA_965555895.1 uncultured Simkaniaceae bacterium | reverse complement strand
TAATCCAGTCTATAGAGAGAAGGTTTTAAAAAATTTGTTTTAGTTTCCTGTGCCCCCCCCGCGAACCTACCAGTGCCGTTATAATGAGGTTAGTCTTTTAAAAGGGGTTAAAAAAAAACCTTAAGCTTGTCGAGGAATGACTTCCTTTGAGGGGAGTTTTCCTCGCTTTCTATTGCTTGAAAGTCTTCGAGAAGTGATTTTTGTTTAGCTGAAAGATTTACAGGAGTTTCAACATGGATGTTAATAAGGAGATCCCCCTTTCCATGTCCATGGACATTTTTTATACCTTCACCTTTTACACGGAGAGCTTTTCCCGTTTGTGTTCCCGAAGGGATAGTAATGCGGAGCGGCTTTTTAGAGAGGAGGCGGGGAAGATCTTTTTTACATCCTAATGCAGCTTCAGATAAACTAATGGGGAGAGTGAGGATCAAATCATCCCCTTCACGTTTAAAAATCTCGTGCGGTTTAACACGGATATAAACATAAAGATCTCCAGAAGGGCCACCATTTTCACCAGCATCACCATAACCAGACATCTTAAGACGCATTCCATCATCGATACCAGCTGGAATAGGAACTTTCACCCGTTCTTTTTTCTTCACTTTTCCCGCCCCATGACATTCACCACAGGTAGCGGTAATCATCTTACCAGAACCATGGCAGTGAGGACAGGTGCTAGACATGCTAAAAAAGCCTCGTGATTGATGGAGATGCCCTGTTCCATGGCAGGTTGTGCAAGCCTTAATATCTTGAGGAGAGCGGGCACCAGTTCCTTTGCATTTACCGCATTCAGCGTAGTTGGTGATAGCTATTTCCTTTTCAATCCCTTTCGCGGCATCCTCAAAATCGACAGAGAGTTGCGCTTTTTTGCTAACACCTTGCCTAGCAAAACTCTGGCTTTCTCCAAAACCTCCTCCAAAGAAGGAGTCGAAGCCCGCATCGCCACCAGGGCCGCCAGGACCTCCGCCACCACCAAAGGCACCCATAAAGGTACGAAGGGCCTCTTCCATGGAAGAGAAACCGGCACCGCCGCCGCCCATCCCGCCACCTTTTAGAGCATCAGAGCCATATTGGTCATACATTTGCCTCTTTTGGGGATCGCTAAGAACTTCATAGGATTCAGAGACTTTCTTGAATTTTTTCTCAGCGTCGGGATTATCGGCATTTTTATCAGGATGAAACTTAATAGCAAGCTTCCGATAAGCTTTTTTAATCTCATCTTGGCTTGCGTCACGATTAACGCCTAAAACTTGATAATAGTCTGTCATATCCGTTTAAATATAAAGGCTAGCACACTTAGATGCTAGCGACTTTTTTTGATTTTGTACTTAAGAGCTGCCTTTGACTTGGCTCTTTTTCTCACTGAAGGTTTGTCATAATAACGGTGCGCTTTCGCAGTTTTCATGATTCCTTCTTTATCAAGCTTCTTTTTAAGAGCTCTAAGAGCTTTGTCAATTGATTCGCCAGTACGAACCCTTACATTCGGCATAAATAGATCACATCCTAGTGCCTTTAAATATTACTGATATCGTTTTATCGAACCCATAAATTCGACGACTTAAGCCATTATATACCACATCCCCCTTATAATTCAATATTTTAGGGGTTTTTCAGGTAACAAACCTCGATTTGCGAGTAAGAAACCCCTCTTGTCTGGAGGTGCTTCTCTTGGAGATACTTCCCTAAAAAAGGAAGGTTGAGGGCCTTAGAGAAAGGTTTATTGCTCTCCTTTATATAAGGCGATCCAAAGGTGGCTGTTTCTCCTTCTTTTATCCCTTCTAAAATATAAGTTTTCCCTGATTTTGCATCTCTATATAGGGTGAAGGGCCCCTCTTCATTAGGGGTGTAGATTTTTAAGCTGCAGAAGGGGATGAGGGGAAGTCCTTTTGCAAAAGCCAGAGTTTTGGCGGTCATCACCCCAATCCTGGTGCCTGTAAAAGAGCCGGGGCCGATCCCTACCGCGATAAAATCAACGGTTTGCCCCTCCAATAGCTTTTGAATGGCTGGGAGGAGGGATTGAGATTGCTTCATCGGAGGAAGGTGCTCAGTGAAGAGCTCCCCATCTACATATAGGGAGACAAAACTATCAGGGCCGCTTGTATCTATAATTAAAAATTTCTGTTTCATTCTACCGAACAGTATATCTGAGTTGTTTTTATTTTGCAGGGGCCAGTATACAAAAAGTAAGGGTGAATGATAGTCTATCTAAAAACACTTTTACATTAAAGGGGTTAACAATTGGTTAACGATGAAAATGATGGGCCTGAGGATGAAGAGCTTGATCTCTCTAAATCTCTTCTAGATAGTGATTTAGAGAAATTAATTGGAAGTAACAAAAAGCCTTCCACCGAGGAATCTTTTCCTGATGAGCTTTTTATTCTTCCCCTTACTAGACGCCCCTTTTTTCCAGGGATGGCGGCTCCACTTGTCATTGAGCCGGGTCCTTTTTATGAAGTTTTAAAGATTGTTGCAAAATCGCCTCATAAAACCTTAGCCCTCTTTCTTACAAAGAAAGAGGAGAAAAACATCTATGAGATAGGGTTTGATGACATTTGTGATGTTGGTGTCATAGCAACAATTTTGCGCATTGTTCCCTTAGAACAAGGGGGAGCTCAAGTCGTTCTTAACATGGAAAAGAGGATTAAAGTTGATAAACCTCTTAAAAAATCCAAATATCTCCGCGCGAAAATAAAATATCATGATGATGAAATCACCCAAGAACAATCGAAGATTATTAAAGCCTATTCGATCAGCATTATTACAACGATCAAAGAGCTTCTCAAGCTGAACCCCTTATTTAAAGAAGAGCTCCAAATTTTCCTAGGCCACTCTGATTTCACCGAACCAGGAAAGCTAGCTGACTTTGCCGTTGCACTAACAACTGCAGGAAGAGATGAACTTCAAAATATCTTGGGAACATTTGACGTTCAAGATCGGATTGATAAAACCCTTGTCCTCCTTAAAAAGGAACTCGATCTCAGCAAACTTCAAAGTAGTATTAATCAGAAGATCGAAGCAACAATTTCTAAGACGCAGCGGGAGTTTTTCCTTCGCGAACAGCTCAAGACGATTAAGAGAGAACTTGGTCTCGAAAAAGATGATAAGACAAGTGATACCGAGAAGTTTAAAGATCGCCTTAAAGACAAAAAAGTTCCTGAAGATGTCCAAAAAGTGATCGATGAAGAGCTTGAAAAGCTTGGTGTCTTAGAAGTGCAATCGGCTGAGTATGCCGTTTCACGCAATTATCTTGATTGGCTCACTATTGTCCCTTGGGGAGTCTTTAGCGATGAAAGCCATAACCTGTCTGAAGCTGAAGATATTCTTGATGAAGATCATTATGGTCTCAAAGATATCAAAGAAAGGATCCTTGAATTCATTGGTGTTGGAAAACTAACAAAAGGTGTCAAGGGAAGTATTATTTGTTTAGTAGGCCCTCCTGGAGTGGGAAAAACCAGTATTGGAAAAAGTATTGCTCGCGCTCTTAATCGAGAGTTTTACCGTTTTTCTGTTGGCGGAATGCGCGATGAAGCAGAAATTAAGGGACACCGTCGTACCTACATTGGAGCGATGCCAGGGAAAATGATTCAGGCGCTAAAGACGGCGCAGAAAATGAATCTTGTGATCATGATTGACGAAGTTGATAAAATGGGGCAAAGTTATCAGGGAGACCCTGCATCGGCTCTTCTTGAAGTGCTCGACGCAGAACAAAACAAAGATTTCCTCGATCACTACCTCGATGTTCGCTGCGATCTTTCGAACATCCTTTTTATCGTGACAGCAAACGTACTTGATACCATTCCTGCTCCCCTTAAAGATCGGATGGATATCCTCCGCCTCTCAGGATATATTCGGCAGGAAAAAGTTGAGATTGCTAAAAAATATCTCATTCCACGTAATAGGAAAAAGTCTGGGATAAAAGCGAATCAGGTGAAATTTACAAATGGAGCCATTCAAGAGATTATCGAACGTTATGCGCGCGAAGCAGGGGTCCGTGGGTTAGAAAACAATATCAAAAAGATTCTGAGAAAGGTTGCCGTTGAAATTGTCCGTTCTGCTGAGAAAAAAGGAGGAAGGAAGATGAAGTCGGTCACAATCTCTGAAAAGAATTTAGAAAAGTATCTCGGGAAACCGATTTTCACAACAGATCGCTACTATGAAAAGACACCTCAGGGTGTTTGTACCGGTCTTGCCTGGACTGCAATGGGTGGAGCGACGCTGTATGTAGAAGCTTCAGGAGCACCTGCTGAAAAAACCCGGATGAAACTCACAGGGCAAGCAGGAGATGTGATGAAAGAATCAGCAGAAATTGCCTGGAGTTATGTAAACAGTCATATTAAAGAATATGCTCCAAAATTAAACTTTTTCGAGGGAGAAGAGGTGCATATCCATATCCCTGAAGGGGCAACCCCTAAAGATGGCCCTTCTGCAGGAATTACAATGGTAACATCACTCCTTTCACTTGCCATGAAAACTACTGTTGCAAAAGATTTAGGAATGACTGGAGAGCTTACCCTGACCGGAAAGGTTCTTCCTATCGGAGGACTTAAAGAGAAGCTGATTGCTGCAAAACGCTCAAAGCTAAAAACTCTCATCTTCCCTAAAGATAATAAGAGAGATTATGACGAACTTCCTGACTACCTAAAGAAAGGGATTGGTGTTCACTTTGTCGATAGCTATGATGATGTATTTAAAGTAGCCTTCCCAAGGAGTAAACGGTGAGTCCTTGGAAAGAAGAAAAATATATATCTCCAGAGAAACTAGAAGAGAAAGTAGGAGAGATTCGGAGGTCTGGAAAGACCATTGTAACTCTTAATGGTTCCTTTGATCTCCTTCATGCCGGCCATTTAAAAATGATTCATGAAGCATCTGAACAAGGAGATGTTCTGATTCTTGCACTCAACTCTGACGCATCAATCAAAAAGTACAAAAGTCCCTTGCGCCCCATTGTTCCCTTAGAGCAAAGGCTCGAGATGATTGCAGCCCTTCAGTTTGTTGACTATGTTACTTCCTTCGATGAAACCGATCCCATAATGCTCCTTGAAAAAATCAAGCCCGATGTTCACTGCAATGGCTCTGAATATAGAGAGGAATGCATTGAAGCCGAAACGATTAAAAAATATGGAGGGAAGGTCCATGTTGTCAAACTAGTTCCAGGACTTTCCACTTCAAATCTGATCGAGAAAATCAAGTCATGCGTTTAATAGGACCTCTTCAGGGGGAAAAAGAAGCTTATAAATTCTACTCCTTTTTGCAGGGGGAGAAGATAGAATGCAGCTATGAACCTATTTCTGGTAAAGAAGGAACCTTTCAATTTTGGATCGCGCATGAAGATCAAG